>DATHDR010000081.1:0-7352 GCA_035318965.1 Verrucomicrobiia bacterium
CGACTCGAGCGTGGGCTGGAAAGCGCTGGGTGCCGACCTGCACGCCAACTTCGGGAGTGGCCTGTAAGTTCAGCAGCCATGCCGGTGGCACATCGCTGCCTCCCTTGGATCCGACCACAACATAGTCGTCGCGATCCCGGTGGTAGAGCAGCGCCACGGTGCGCGGCCGGCCGGTCTTGCGCCCTTTCGTTTCGAGCAGGAGCATCGGCGCCTTGCCCAGCCGGCGGCCGATCCGGCCGCCGGTTCGCTCGTAGATGAACTGGTGGACGCCGAGCACGCGCAGCCCGAGGAGGCGGTCAAACGTTGTCATGGGCACGCGCTGAGTGTAGAGGGCCCTCCTTTGTGCTTCCTGAGCCGGCATTGCAGCGATTTGCAGTTTGCGCAATAATGCGCAATAATGCACTGTTGTAGTAGTTAAAGTAATGGTAAGTAATAGTCTGTTGAACACCGATGAGGCGGCTCGGTTCCTGCGGGTGAGCCAGGCATCGATTCGCCGCTGGAGCGATTCCGGCCTCCTGCCGGTGAGGCGAATAGGGCGCCGTCGCGAACGACGTTTCGCAAAAGGCGACCTGGTCCAGTTCCTGGGCCAGCCTTCAGGCGACCCCCATCCGACCATCACCGCGTCCTCGACGGTAAACGTCGGTAGCGCATCGGTTCCTTTGAGAACTCATCTCGCGCCCATCTACGGCTCAGATCTAGGCGGCCTCAGGCTCGCGGTTCCTTTCCTGGCCGACGGGTTGAGGGCAGGGCAACCCTGCTTCCTCGCGGCGACCGGCGCTGTGCTGGAACGCTATGCCAAGGCACTGACCGACGAGCAGGCGATCGATTTTGCCGCGGCTACGCAGAGCGGCCAGTTGGCCCTTGTTTCTTGGCCGGATGCGACCGTCACGGAAGCTATCGCCAACTGGGAAAGGCTCTTCGCAAAGGCTCTCGCCGGCGGCCCAACTGTCCTTCGTGTCGTGGGCGAGATGGCATGTGAACGCTCGATGTTCGCATCAGACGCCGACATGATGATTTATGAGGAAGCCTACGAATTCATGGCCAAACGCTTCCCTGCAGTCACCCTGTGCCAGTACGACGCTCGCGAGTTCGATGGCGAAATCATGCTGCGCGTTTTGAAGTCCCACCCCGACATGTTCGAGCAGCACCTCGGAGCTTTCCTGAACTAGAGGGAAACATGCCAAGGGTTGCACAGCCGCTTGTCCTCGATGTCGACTTCCTCTCTCTTTTGAGCGTGGCCAACCGTCGCCGCCTGCTGGAGCGCTCAACGCGCACGGTTTATCCAGCGGGCACGGTTGCATACCGCCCAGATGGTCCGCCGGCTGCCTTCTTGCTCGAAAACGGCCTCGCCCGCGCGTACTGGAATGTTCCGGACGGTAGACAGGCGACCATCGCATTCATTCACCCCAACGAGCTGATCGGCGGCACGACGGTGGTGGGCAACCCGCCGTGGTTGTTCATGCAGGTCATCACTGAGTCCACCCTTACGACTCTTGATTTGAAATGGGTCCGCAATCTTGCGAAGACCGAGATTGAAGTGGCTGCCGCGATCAACGCACACCTGGCCATGCGAGTCCGGCAGGCCTACCGGCTGGTTGCGATCCGATCATTGGGCAACATCAGGGAAAGAGTGGCGTACGACCTCCTCGACCGGGCGAGTCGGTCCCAACTTGACGGCGGCCGTCTCGAGGTCACAGCGACGCAGGCTGATCTTGCTGATTCCATCGGCTCCTCGCGCGAGGTCATGAGCCGCGCATTGAGGGATCTTCGCCATGCGGGGATCGTCGACACTGCGCCTGGAGTGGTCCGCGTTTTGAGTCCAGAGCGCCTGGCTGGAATTGTGCGGACCTTTGTGATTTGAGTCACACGTGCGACGCAAGTCACGGCGGTGGCGCCAGCCATTCTCTAGGTTTGACCGCCATGCCAGTCGCACCTGATCGAGGAGATTCAAGGCCGAGGAGCTGCTCAGCCGGCAGCTAGAGGTGTCCGAACTGGTTCCGAATACAAGCTCATCGCCGGTCAACCCGGTGCGGGTGCTGATCGTCCAGGACCACCCGCTGCTGGCCTCGGCGATCGCCGGGGTCCTGGACGCCGAGGCCGACCTGAGCGTGTGCGGGATCGCGCGGCGCGCCGACGATGCAGTGAGGCTAGCAACCAAGGAGCGACCGTCGGTTGTGCTCATGGACTTCCGGCTGCCTGATCTGCCCGGCCCTGTCGCTGCCGCCAAGATACGGTCTGCCCTCCCCGAGACGACGATCGTGTTCCACAGCGCCGAGGAATCCGAGGCAGCCTTGCTGGACGCGATCGATGCCGGCGCCACCGCGTACCTGACCAAGTCTGCGACCGCCGAGCAGCTCGTCGATGCCGTGCGAAAGGCTGCCGTCGGTGAGGTGCTGATTCCGGTAGAGCTCTTCGCCAAGGCGATCGCACGCCAGCGGGCGGAGGTCATCAAGGATGAGGCCCGCAAGAAGCTGCTCGCCGATTTCACTCCGCGCGAGCTGGAGGTGCTGCACCTTCTGGCGGAGGGTCATGACACCGAGACACTCGCCAACCGTCTGGGCATCGCCCCCCACACTCTGGAGTGGCACGTCCGCCACCTGATTGAAAAGCTGAACGTGCACTCCAAGCTCCAGGCCGTGGTCGCCGCCGCGCGCCTGGGCTTGATCGAAATTTAGGCCCCGGCCATTCTTGACATGGCCCTATAGGGCCAGGTTTATGGTTGTGGTGCTGGAGGTGGGTGGTGCACGCAAAGCAGGCTGCGGCTCTTTCCGGCGTCACCGTCAAGGCGCTGAAGTATTACGAGGCGATCGGGCTGGTCGAACCTGCGCGGCTGGGGAATGGCTACCGGGAATTCGGCGCCCACGACATCGACCTGATCAAGCAGGTCAAGGAGCTGACGGCCTTGGGCCTGTCGGTCAAGGGCACGCGACCTTTCATCGAATGCCTGAGGCAGGGACACGTGCACGGAGACGATTGCCCGGAATCCCTGTCTGCATATCAGCGAGAAATCGAGCGGCTCGACGCTCTTGTCGGACAGCTCCTTGCCCGGCGCCAGATGCTGCATGCGCGTCTCTTTTCAGCAGCGGCGCGCGGATTTACAACGGTGACTGAGCGCTACGGACTTCCCGAAAACCTGCCGGTCCCTGTCGACGATGGCAGCGCGGAGCATCTCGTCGGTGCGACGCTTCCGGCGCTGGCGCTGCCGGCAACTGACGGCTCGATGGTCAAGCTGGACGAGGTCAGCGATGGCCGGTGGGTCCTCTTTGTCTATCCCACCACGGGCGTCCCAGGCCACGACATGCCAAGAGGCTGGGACGAGATCCCCGGCGCACGCGGCTGTACGCCCGAGGCGTGTGGGTTTCGAGACAACCTGGCTGATCTGCGCAGCGCGGGCCTGGACGCTCTGTACGGCCTGTCGGTTCAGCCATCGCGGTATCAGCGCGAGCTCGTGGCCAGGTTGAGGCTGCCCTATGCGATGTTGTCCGATCCCGCGTTTGCCCTCGGTGACAGCCTCGGCCTGCCGACCTTTGAAGCCGGCGGTTTGCGGTTCTACAAGCGGCTGACCATGGTCATCAGCGGTCGCACCGTCGAGTACGTCTTCTATCCGATCTTTCCGCCGAACGAGCACGCAGGCAATGTCCTGAAATGGCTGCGTGAACACAATCCCGACTAGCCAGCAGCCACCCGCGGCACTGATATTTGACCTGGACGGAACGCTGGTGGATACGGTCGACACGAGGATCACTGCGTGGCTTCGGACATTTGATGAATACCGAATTCCGGCGGAGCGTGGGCAGGTGGCGAAGCTCATCGGGTCGGACGGCAGGCGCCTCGCGCGGGTCGTGGCCGAGGCGGCGGGCTCAGCGATCGACGCCGACCTGGCCGAGGAGATCGACCGCTGCGCCGGCGAGATCTACAGCGAGCTGAACACTGATCCGAGGCCGCTACCCGGTGCGCGGGAGCTCCTTCAGGCGCTCGACGACATGGGCTTGCGCTGGGCGATCGCGACCTCGAGCCGGCCTGAGCAGGTCGTTGCTTCGATCAAGGCGCTGAAGCCGGCGAGGCCGCCAACCATCGTCGACGGCAGCCGTGTCGAGCATGCCAAGCCCGCTCCCGACCTGCTGCTTTTCGCCGCCCGGGAGCTTGGCGTCGAACCCTCGCGCGCGTGGTACGTGGGCGATTCTGTCTGGGACATGCAGGCGGCCAGAGCGGCACGGATGCCGGCGATCGGCGTTGTCAGCGGGTCGGCGACGGCCGGCGAGCTCGAAGAAGCCGGTGCCTGGTTGACGGTTGACGATCTCAACCGGCTGATGCGGATGATCACAGCTCCAAACTGACCATGGACCTGCTCGACGCTCGATTTGGCGCTTACCTGATCGTTGCCACGCTCCTGATCGTCACCCCTGGACCCGACACTGCACTGGTCGTCAAGAATGCCCTGGGCTCTGGGTGGCGGGCTTCTTCGATCACGGCGCTTGGAATCGCGCTCGGAAGCCTGGTGTGGGCTGTGGCGGCGGTGCTTGGCCTCGCGGTCCTGCTCGAAAAGTCAGTGACCGCGTTCACGATCTTCAAGGTGGCAGGGGCTGCTTACCTCCTGTATCTAGGCATCCGCACGATCGCCGGCACTCTGCGGAGCGGCCAGAAAGAGGCCGCGGGCCACCCGCGCGCGACATCCCATCGCCTGGCTGATGTTGTGGCCCTGAGGCAGGGCCTCGTCAACAACCTTCTCAACCCGAAGGCGGGGGCGATCTTTGCCACTGCGCTGCCTCAGTTCGTCAACTGGTCGGATTCGCCGATGCGATTGGTGTTGATGATGGCTGCCTACGAAACCATCCTCCTGGTCTGGCTGAACATCTACGGATACGTGGTCAGCCGGGCGCGAGAGAGCCGCATGGGCAGAGGTTTGAGCGCCGCGTTGGAGCGCCTGATGGGAGCGGTCTTGATCGCACTTGGCGTCCGGCTCGCATTCGAACGGCAGTGATTCCGCCGCGCGGATACGCTTGACGAGCTCTTGGAAAGACTGATCAAGTGCTCCGACGGCCGGGTGCTGCGTGTCGAGGAGGCTGGCGACCCCCACGGCAAGGCCATCCTCATGCACCACGGCACGCCGGGCTCAGCTGTCCTATATGGCCCCCACGTCTCCGACGCCATGGACCGCAGCATCAGGCTGATCGGGTATGACCGGCCTGGCTACGGCGGGTCAACTGCGCACCCGGGCCGGACGGTTGCCGACTGCGCGGCCGACGTTCGATCGATTGCTGATGTGCTGGGCGTCAACCGTCTTGGAGTCTGGGGGTTCTCAGGGGGAGGGCCCCACGCGCTTGCGTGCGCGGCCCTGCTGCCAGATCTCGTCGTCGCGGTAGGTTCTCTCGCCGCGATCGCCCCATATGGTGCGCCCGGGCTCGATTACTTCGCCGGGATGGGCGAGGAGAACGTAGACGACATCAAGCTCATGCTGGCCGACGAGCCCGCAGCTCGAGCTAAAGCGATTGATGACCGTGAGCGGTTGCTGGCGCTGAGCGCCGAGGACATGGCCAAAGCGTTTCCAACGCTGCTTTCTGCCGTGGACGCGGCTGCGGTCACCGCCGGGATGGCCGAATACCTCTGGCAGTCGGGCCAAATTGGTCTCGCCTCAAGCGACCAGGGATGGTGGGACGACGGCAAGGCGCACCTGCAGCCATGGGGTTTTGCATTCGAAAGCACCCGCGTCCCGGTGCAGCTGTGGCACGGCCGGCACGATCGGTTTGTCCCCTTTCGACACGGAGAGTGGCTCGCCGGCAACATTCCAGGCGTCGAGGCCCACCTGACCGATGACGATGGTCACCTGACCCTGATGCAGAATCGCGTCGGGCAACTCCATGCCTGGCTGCTCGAGCACTTCTGAGCGCGCTCAGCAGCCCTCGCGCCGCGCCGTCGCCGCGGCGGCATCCGACCAGTTGAATGCGGCCAGGCTCGCCGAATAGCTGCGCGACCCGGCACAGGCGACCTGGCTGATGTCGCGGCCGATCGATTGATCGACCAGCGACCGATTCGCAAGAAGAGTTGGAGTCGCATCGCTCGACAGCTCGGCGAGATATTGGGGATCCATCTTTTGGGTGAACCGTGCATGGTCGATGTTGAGATTGACCACGATCGCTTCCGGATTGGCCAGGTTCAGGGCGAGAAGCAGGGCCATGGCGGATAGGGAGGTTGCTCCGACAAGCCACCGGCGTCGCGGGAATGCGCCTGCCGTCTCGGCTGCAAGCAGTATGAAAACGATCGCGATCCATACAGCGAAGATGTGGCTGTATAGGCGCAGCATCGTGAAGCCGTATGCCTCCTCGTAGAGGCTCAGGCGCCGGAAGGCGACGAAGACGATCAGCAGCGTCAACCCAATCGCGATCTGCGCCAGGACCCGGAAGGCTCGTCTGGTCGTTCGCTCGGTCAGGCCGGTGATGCGGCTGAACAGGATAAGAAGCACCGCCGTGATTCCGGCCACCCAGAGCAGCTGGAAGAAACCCGATCGCGCGTAGTCCGCATACGTAACTCCGGCCGCGCGAAGCGTGTCACCTGCGGCGCCGGTGGCGGCCATGGCCTGGGCAACGGCGAATGCGGCGAAGATCGCGTCGAGGACCGAAAGCACCACGAGCCCTTCGGTCGATCCCAGGCGCCACATCGGCCCATCCACGCGGGCGAGCGGTTCGGCCGCAGCCAGCCGGAGCAGGCCGGCCGCAACCAGCGACCCGGCTGCCACGAACGCCACATCTGTCATCAGCCGGCCAAGGTCAAACTTGAGATTGAAGAAGGACGCGAACACAGGGTCGGCCGCAGCAAGCAGGCCGGCCACAAGGAGAGCTATCGGTGCCGCGATGAGCAGGCCTCGCG
The DNA here is from genome assembly GCA_035318965.1 of Verrucomicrobiia bacterium. Classification (GTDB taxonomy): domain Bacteria; phylum Chloroflexota; class Dormibacteria; order Dormibacterales; family Dormibacteraceae; genus Palsa-870. The sequence continues at coordinate 6,865 of DATHDR010000081.1, forward strand.
CAACTGGCGCAACCACTTGCAGCCGCATCCGCACCCGCCCGAGCGGTCTGAAAGAGAAGGCTGCGCCCGCGAAGCCATGCATCGCTCCATGAACCGACCGCGCCATCAACTCGGCGATCCCGAGGTCCATGAGCGAGCCGCGCACAGATAGCGATGCAGCCAGGCCGAGAAGCGCGAATGACATGGCGAGATCCGGCCAGAGCAGCCACGGGCTCGCTCGAACCATCAACCAGGCGCCGAACAAAACTGCCGCGGCAGCCAGCACACGAGATTCGCGCGTCATCAGCCGGCCGGCAAAAATTAAGGACAGGGCGATGATTGCAACCGTCAGCGAAGCCGCGAGGCCGAAGGCTCCGACGCGCAGCCACTGATCGGCCAGCAGCCCTACGATCAGCGCGCAAGCGACCGTGAGCCACGTCGCCGTATTGCGCAGCTCAACCTTGAGCCATCCGGGATCAGATCGTGTAACGGTGGCCGGAGTTGCCGGC
>DATHDR010000082.1:0-2059 GCA_035318965.1 Verrucomicrobiia bacterium
CATCGCATCTGGGAAGGCTCACCGTGAAAGAGCGTGGGGGGATCAGGATCCCCCCACGGACCCCCCTCTCCTCGCCACGATTGGGTGGCGCTTTGAAGATGGACGCATGGGTGGCGGCCGGATTAGATCCGGCCTATTCGCGACGCGGGGAATCTTCATGAAGGTCGGGCTCGTCTCCCCCTACGACTTCGCTTCGCCGGGCGGCGTGACCGACCACGTACGATACCTGGCGGCCCAGCTGCGCCGTCACGGCCAGGAGGTACGCATCTTCGCCCCCTCTAGCCGTGCCGATATCGACTTCGACACGCGTGAGTTCTACCGGATCGGCAGTCCCATTCCCGTCCCCGCCAACGACTCCGTCGCGCGCATCACCCTCAGCTTTCACCTGGCCAATCGAGTGGCGGCGATCATCGAGGCGGAGCGCTTCGACGTTCTTCACTTCCACGAGCCGCTGATGCCCGCGCTTCCGATCACCATGCTGCAGGCGTCCAACACCGCGAACGTAGGAACGTTTCACGCCTTCTCGCACTCGAACATCGGCTATTACTACGGACGAGGCATCCTGCAGCCCTACCTCGACCGCATCCACCGGGGCATCGCGGTCAGCGAGCCCGCACGAACCTTCTTCAACCGCTACTTTCCTGACTTCCCCCTGAGGGTCATACCGAACGGAATCGACGTCAACGTTTTCAAGCCCGGCCTCACGCCGATCCGTCACCTGCGCGACGACAGCGTGAACATCCTGTTTGTCGGGCGGCTCGAGAAGCGAAAGGGGCTCGGCGACCTCTTGCGCGGCTACGAGTTCATGAAGGCGCGCATCCCGCAGAGCCGCCTCATCGTGGTCGGCGACGGACCGCTTCGTGGCAAGGTGGAGTCGTACATCACGCGCCACCGCCTGCCAGACGTCGTGCTCGCCGGCTACGTGCCCGACTCCGTGAAGCCCCGCTACTACAACAGCGCAGACATCTTCTGCGCGCCCGCCACTGGCGCCGAGAGTTTCGGCATCGTCCTTCTGGAAGCGATGGCTTCAGGCCTCCCGGTGGTCGCCACCGAGGTCCCCGGTTACATGTCGGTGCTGGAGCCCGGACGTGACAGCCTGACCGTCCGCCCCAAGGGATGGGCCGAGCTGGGCGCGGCTCTGATCATCCTCGCCCGGGACGCCGACCTTCGGCGGCGCATGGGCGCTTACGGTCATGACAAAGCCCGCCGGTACGCCTGGGAAGCCGTCGCGTCGCAGGTGATCGAGGTGTACGAGGAAGCGCGCCGCGCGGCACAGCAACCATCAACGCAGACTGAGGTAAGCCATGTTCACCACGCGGTTTGAAGCCTGGGTCCGGCGCAGGGCTGAAGCCCTGATGTCGGCGGTTGGTCGTGTGCCTTTGACGCCGAACCAGGTCACCGTGGTCGGCCTCGTCCTGACCTTCCTGGCTGCATCGCTCGCCGCCCTCGGCCAGCTGCGCTGGGCCGGGGTGGTGCTGATTTTCGCGGGCACATGCGACATTCTTGACGGGGCCCTGGCGCGGTCGACCAACAAGAGCTATCCATACGGCGCATTCCTGGACTCCACGCTCGACCGGTACTCCGAGGGCGCGATCTACCTCGGGCTTGCCGCCTACTTCGTCAGCGCGGGCGGCCCTCTCCAGGAATGGCTGGTGCTCGCCACGCTTGCCGCTCTCGCCGGCTCGTTTCTCGTGAGCTACGTGAGGGCGCGCGCACAGAGCCTTGGCTTCACATGTGACTCCGGACTCTTCGCCCGCCCGGAGCGCGTGGTCGTGACGGTGATCGGGCTGATCTTTGGCGGAGTCGTGCTCTATGCGGTCGTGTTCCTGCTGGCCGTGCTCACGAACCTGACCGCGCTGCAGCGCATCCGGGAGGTGTGGCTGCAGGGCCGCGCGCAGCGCCTTGAGATCGAGCGTGAGACGAAGGCCCGGCGAGCAGCGCAATCTCAGACGCCGTGACCGATCTGTTCGACGGGATCGTCGGCCACGCCCAGGCGCTCGAGCAGCTGCGGTCCCAGGTTGCAAGCGGCCGGCTGGCACACGCGTACCTGTTCGTCGGT
>DATHDR010000083.1:0-7313 GCA_035318965.1 Verrucomicrobiia bacterium
AGCTGGTGATCATGGTGCGCGCCGAGTCCGCGCTCGGGTTGCCACATGGTCCTTCTGCGTCGGCGACACAGATCCGGCCGGCCACATTGACGTGCTCCTTGCCGATGCCGGTGTATCCCTCGCCTTTTTCGCCAAGCCTGATCACGAGCTCATCGCCTTTCACCTTGTCCAGGTCGTAGAGCCCGACCGGCACCTGCAGCTGCACCGACAACGCGTTGGCGACATCGACGAGCGAGTTTATCCGCGGCAGCGGCTCGCCCTTCTTGAGACGGCGCAGCAGCGCCTCCGACGACGGCCGCACCCGCGTCGGGTCGAGCCCGAAACGGCGGTACAGCTCACGAGCCCGCCCGACGGCGCCAACCTCGCCCGACTTGGCGACCTGGACCGTCCTCGCCACCTCGAGCTCGAAATCGTCACGGGGTGGGGTGATCTCGAGCTCGTAGAGCTCGAACGTGTCGAGCTCGATGTCGATCTCGCATCGAACCTTCAGCACAGGTACTCGAGGTGATCGAAGAAATCCGGGTATGAGATCTCCACGCACTCAGCCCCGTCGATCTCAGTCTTGCCCTGGGCGATCAGGCCCGCGATCGACAGCGCCATCGCAACACGGTGGTCGCCTTGCGCGCTCACGCGCACGCCCTCGAGCTCTCGGGGACCGTTGATCACCCATCCATCGTCAGTTGCGGTGATGTCCGCTCCCATCGCGGACAGGCCCTCCTCCATCGCCGTGATGCGGTTCGACTCCTTCACCCGGAGCTCGCCCGCGCCGGCGATCACGCTCCGGCCCGGCATCTGAGTTGCGGCCACGGCCAGGACGGGGAGCTCGTCGATCATCTCCGCGGCCACGCCGTTCTCGATGTGGATCGCCTTCAGCTCGTGCGCGGTCCGGGCATTCAGGTCGCCGACCGGCTCGCTGCCCACGAACCGAGGGTTGGACACCGTGATTTCGAATCCACATCCCTGCAATACGCCGAGCAGCGCGGTGCGTGTCGGGTTGACCCCAGTGGCCTGAAGCCGGACGCGCGAGCCACGCACCAGTCCTGCGGCCACCAGCCAGAACGCGGCGGCGCTGACGTCGCCGGGTACGTCGAGGTCGAGCGGCTCGAGCTGGCCGGTGGGCATGATCTGGACCCGGAGCCCATCCACCTCCACGGACGCTCCCATCGCACGCAGCATCAGCTCGGTGTGGTCGCGCGTCTTGACCGGTTCCACAACGGACGTCGGCCCGTCCGCGAACAGCCCGGCGATGAGAAGGCTGGATTTCACCTGCGCGCTCGGCACAGGCATCGTGTGAGCGAAGCCGTGCAGAGGAGTCTCGCCTCCCACGCGCAGAGGAGGCCAGCTTGCCCGGGCGCCCATCTCCCGCAGCGGGCCGACCACCCGCTCCATCGGCCGGTGCGACAGCGATTCGTCCCCCACCAGCTCGCTCTCGAAGTCCTGCGCGGCGAGCAAGCCCGCCAGCAGGCGCATCGTGGTGCCGGAGTTGCCGCAGTCGAGCACGCCGGCCGCCCGATGCAGCCCACGCATGCCGCATCCCTCGAGCGCCGCACCATCCACCACAGCCCCGAGCTCTTGGACGCACCGGATCGTCGACTGCACGTCCGCTCCGGGAGACAGACCGCGCAGGCGGCTGCGCCCGGACGCGATCGACCCGAGGATGAGCGCCCGGTGCGAGATCGACTTGTCGCCGGGGACGCGGATCTCGCCCTCGAGCTTTCGCGTGGGCCGAATGGTCGCGATCACTTCTTCAACCAGCGCTCGCGCACCGCTCGAGCCTCCTCGAAGAGCTCGACCAGGCGCGGGTCGTCAGCCTCGAGATGGCGGCGCAGCCGCGCGAGCTCCGTACTGATCGCGTCCAGCTGCTCGAGCAGGTTCACGCGATTAGTGCGCGTGACGCCTGCGTACAGCTCCGGGTCCCCGCCTGCCAGCCGGCTCATGTCACGAAACCCCCCGGCTGCGAGTCGCGAGGCCTCCGGCCAATCGGCGCGACGCGAGAGTGCGAGCACGTAGCCGACCGACAGAAGGAACGCAGCATGGCTGACACCTGCGACAACGCGGTCGTGCGTCTCGGCGTCCATCACGACCGGGTGCGCGCCCACCGCCTTGACGAGATCCGTCAGCACCGAATCGGATCGGGTGAGCACCCACGCCGCGTCCCTGAACACCGACGCGTCGGCGGCGTCGATGCCCGACGTCTCCTTCCCGCACATCGGGTGACCTCCAATGAGGTCGATGCCGGCGGCCAAAGCCCACGCCATCACGTCGGCCTTGGTGCTGGCCATATCGGTCACGACCCTGCCCTCTGTCTTGCCCTTGAGCTGCCCGAAGATCTCCCGCATGGCTCGGATCGGTGCGCCGATGACGATGACATCGGCCATTTCGGCGACGCTTGCGTCGGAGCTCGCGCTGGCAACGACGCCGCGGTCGAGCGCCTTGCGCAGGGTGGTGGGATCTGTGTCGGCGCCGACGATCACCATGTCGGGCCGGGCTTCCTTGAGTGCAAGCGCGAACGAGGAACCCATGAGACCAAGCCCGATCACCGCTACAGTCGGCATCGAGCTAAGCCAGTTGTTTTGCCATCGCGCTCAACATGCGCCGCAGGTCGGCCATCAGCCGGTCGAACCCCTCGAAGTCGAGCGACTGCGCCCCATCCGACAGCGCCTGGTTGGGCGTCGGGTGCACCTCCACGATCAGGCCGTGCGCGCCTGCGGCCACCGCCGCAAGAGACATTGGGCGCACCAGCGACCACTTACCCGTTGCTTGCGACGGGTCGACCACGACGGGCAGGTGTGACAGCTCGCGCGCCAGCGGCACCGCGTTCAGGTCGAGCGTGAATCGCGTCGACGTCTCGAAGGTCCTGATTCCGCGCTCGCAGAGGATGACGTCGCGGTTGCCCTGGGACAGGATGTACTCGGCCGCGAGCAGCCATTCCTCGATGGTCGACGACATGCCACGCTTGAGCAGCACCGGCTTGCCGGAGCGCCCGGCCTCCTGCAGCAGCGCGTAGTTCTGCATGTTGCGCGTGCCCAGCTGAAGGATGTCCGCATACCGCGCCACGAGCTCGACATCGCCGGGCGAGACGACCTCTGTCACGACCTTGAGCCCGGTCTCGGCGCGCGCCGTCGCCATCATCTTCAGGCCTGCCTCGCCCAGTCCCTGGAATGAGTAGGGCGACGTGCGCGGCTTGAAGGCGCCACCGCGCAGCACGCGCGCGCCCTGCTGGGCGACGTGTCGGGCCGTGTCGAGCAGCATCTCCTCGCCCTCGACCGAGCATGGGCCGGCCATCATCACGACCTCGTCTCCGCCGATCTTCACGCCGCCCACGTCGACCACCGTGTTGACGGGCCGAAACTCGCGGCTGGCCAGCTTGAAGGGCTTGGTGATCGGAATGATCTCGTGGATTCCGCCGAGGTGCGAGAAGGCTTCCTTGAACGCATAGGCGTTGCCGCCGATGACACCGACGAGCGTCCTCTCCTCGCCTCGTGAGAGCTCGGTCTTGAGCCCGATCTCGTGGACACGGTCGACAACCGCCGAGATCTCGGCCTCCGTCGCCGCGTGAGCCATCACGATGATCACGGTTTGAGCGAACCTCGCAAGTAGTCCAGGTCGGCCTTGATCGCCTGCGCTCCGCGCAGGTATGCAAAGCGAATCGAGGATTGCGGGCGCGGCGTGTTGTACAGGATCAGGACGCGCACGCACTTGGGCACTCCGCGCGGGTTTGGAAGCTGCACGTCCATGTCGTGACCGCACAGAAGCGGCACGTCGAGCCAGCCCAGCCTGCGAGCGGCGAAAGCCGGAAACTCGGCCGTCAGGTCGTGCGTGGTGGTGAAGTACGCGAAGCAGATCTCGGCAAGGTCGAGGTCGTTGATCTGCACGAGCTCGCGCAGCAGCTCCTCCGTTGCTTCGGTGATGGACTCTGCGGTGTTCGCCTCCGCAGTGGTCGCGCCCCTGATTCCTCTTACCGGCAAGCTTTCAGCAGCTCCTTCACCAATGGAACCGGGTCTCCGCCGCGGTCGATCTCGTTGACGATCGCGCTCCCGACCACCGCCGCGTCCGCCCTGCCCCGCAGCGCTTTCATGTGCTCCGGGCGCGAGATGCCGAAACCGGCCGCGATCGGAAGGTTCGTGTGTCTCCGAACGAGTGCGAACAGCTCCTTCATTCCATCCGGCAGCTCTTTTCTCGCGCCGGTGATGCCGGTGACGGTGACGCAGTAGACAAAACCGCTCGAGTGCTCGCAGATCGTCTCCACGCGGCCGTCTGCCGTCGTCGGGGCGACCATGAAGATGGTGTCCAGCGACGCGGAGCGCAGCCAGCCTGCCACCGGTTCCGATTCCTCGACCGGGAGGTCGGGGACGATCACCCCCGCAACTCCGGCCTGCGCCGCCTCGGCCGCGAAGCGCCTGGGATCGTGCGACAGGACGGGGTTGATGTAGGTCATCAACACGACCGGGACGCCCTCGCCGGCGATGGCGCCCGCGACCTCGAGCGCGCCGGAGACGTTCATGCCGTGCTCGAGCGCCACCTGCCCTGCTCGCTGGATCACCGGGCCGTCGGCGAGCGGGTCCGAAAACGGTATCCCGATCTCGATGGCGGCGATTCCGGAGGCGGCAAGCTTCTTCCCCACCTCGATCGATTTCTTCTTGTTGGGATGCCCGGCCATGATGTAGGCGACAAGCTTCAGGTCGCCTGTCACCCGCAGCGCGCTCTCCAACCTGGTGGTTTCAGCCACCATCAACCGAGTCCATGTCCTTGTCGCCACGGCCCGACAGGCAAACCAGGATCCGCCCACCCGGCCCCATCTCACGCGCCAGCAGTCCCGCTTGATGCAGGGCGTGCGCGGGTTCGAGCGCCGGCATAATGCCTTCGAGCCGCGTGCAGAGCTTGAAAGCGGCGAGCGCTTCCTGGTCCGTCACGGCTTCGTATTCGACGCGTTTGGAGTCGTGCAGGTATGCGTGTTCCGGCCCAACGCCCGGGTAGTCGAGCCCGGCCGAGATGGAATGAGTCGGCATCACTTGCCCGTCGCCGTCCTGGAGCAGGTACGAGAAGCTGCCATGCAGCACTCCAGGCCGCCCGCCGACCAGTGAGGCCGCGTGCTGGCCGGTCTTCACACCCTTGCCTGCGGCCTCCACGCCGACAAGCCTTACGTCTCGGTCGTCGATGAACGCGGTGAACATGCCGATCGCGTTCGACCCCCCGCCGACGCACGCGACCACGACGTCCGGCAGCTTGCCGTCGACCGAGAGGTACTGCTCGCGGGCTTCGTCGCCGATCACACGCTGGAGGTCACGCACCATCTCGGGATACGGGTGAGGTCCGACGACCGACCCGATGATGTAGTGGGTCGTCACCACGTTCGTCACCCAATCGCGGATGGCCTCGGACGTGGCGTCCTTCAAGGTCTTCGTTCCACTCTTCACCTCGACGACCTCTGCGCCGAGCAGCGTCATCCGGCGCACGTTCAGAGCTTGCCGGCGCATGTCCTCCGTGCCCATGTAGACGGTGCATTCGAGACCGAACCTCGCGCACACCGTCGCCGCGGCCACCCCATGCTGGCCGGCGCCTGTTTCTGCAATCACCCGCTTTTTGCCCATCCGGATCGCGAGCAGCGCCTGGCCGACCGCGTTGTTGAGCTTGTGCGCGCCCGTGTGACACAGGTCCTCGCGCTTCAGATGGATGTGTGCGCCGCCGAAGTGCTCGCTCAGTCGTGTCGCGGCGTAGAGCGGGGTCGGGCGGCCGACAAAGGCGTGCCGGTGGCCGGCGAGCTCGAGCTGGAACTGAGTGTCGGCCTTGGCCTCGTGCCACATGTCCTCGAGATCTTTGAGCGCGCCCATCAGCGTCTCGGGCACGTACTGGCCGCCGTAGGCGCCGAAGCGCCCAGCGACCGGGTGGGTCAGAGCAGCGCGCGCCATCAGATCAAGGCCTCCGCCAGCCGCACAGCGCGTATGAACGCGCGGAGCTTGTCGGGATCTTTGACGCGGACCGACGCCTCGACTCCGCTCGAAACATCAACTCCGAATGGCAAAAAGGCGCTCACGACCTTGCCCACGTTACCCGGTTCAAGACCACCTGCGATGAACACGCGCCGCGTCGACAGCAGCGGGCGGGCCAGCTCCCAGTCCCAGGCGCGTCCGGTGCCGCCCCGCTGGTCGGCCGACCAGGAGTCGAGCATCAGCGGGTCAGGCCAATCGCTTGAGCGAGGGATCTGCCCGTCCTTGACCTTCAGGACTTTCATCACCGGCCGGCCCGCGTCGAAGCCAGGGGCTTCCGAGCCGTGCAGCTGCACCATGTCGAGGTCGACGAAATCGCCGATCTGCCGGACCTCATCCGCGTCCTGGTCGATGAAAACTCCGACGATCTTTGGGCGGACCGCGAGGCCGTCGACAATGCTCTTCGCCTCCTCCGGCGTGATGCGACGCTGGGAGGAGCAGAAGTGAAAGCCGAGCAGGTCCGCCCCGGACTCGACCGCCGCCTCCGCGCTCGCGGCGTCACAGATCCCGCAGATCTTTATGCGGACCATGCGGTCAGCTCCCTGATCCGCTGCGCGGGGTCGTCGGCACGCATGAGGGTCTCCCCGACGAGGATCGCGTTCGCCCCGGCCTCGTAAACCCTGCGCGCGTCGTCGGGGGTGCGAATTCCGCTTTCGGCCACCACCACGACCCTATCCGGGATCAGCTTTCGCAGACGCTCGGTGAGGGCGAGGTCGACCGCGAACGTGTGCAGATCGCGATGGTTGATCCCGATCAGCACGGCTCCCGCCTCCAGCGCGGAGTGGGTCTCGGGCTCGTCATGGACCTCAACCAACGCCGCAATCCCCCGGCTCCGTGCTACCGCGATCAGCTGCGCAAGCGGCGCCCGCTCCAGCGCTGCGACGATCAACAGCACCGCGTCTGCCCCGGCCGCCCTGGCCTCGGCGATCTCGAAGGGATCCGTGACGAAGTCCTTGCGCAGGATTGGCAGGCTCGTCGCCGCGCGCACAGCCAGCATGTGCTCGGGTCTGCCGCCAAATCCTGCCATGTGTGTAAGGACCGAGATCGCCGCTGCACCGCCGTCGGTGTACGCGTGGGCAAGGTCGGCCGGCCGGTATTCCTCCGCCAGCACACCCATGATCGGCGTGCGTTGCTTCATCTCTGCGATCACCGCCAGGCGAGGACCGCGCAGCGCGCCGGCAAAGTCTTTGGGCGTGTACGAGGCGACGGTCAGCTCGAACTGGTCATCCTGACCGACCAGCGCGCGGCGTCGCTGCAGGTCCTGCCTGGCCTCGACGACGAGTCGGGCTAGAAGGTCCTCCTCAGTCACTCCTGGGAAATTTTCGC
>DATHDR010000084.1:0-6786 GCA_035318965.1 Verrucomicrobiia bacterium
AGCGGCCACGGATGGCCGGGCGATCGAGGCGACGCCAACCATCGCGCACGCGCGTCGGCGATTTCCGCTCCGATCAGTTTTCTGTACGACGCAACCGCGGCCGCGGCCACGACCAGCACGATGCCCAGCGCCAGCAACACCGTCAAGGCAGTTACGTCCCGAACAAAGAGGGCGAGAGTAAAGCCCAAGCCCGCCACGGCCGCCGCGCCCAGCACCGCTCCAAACGCCATGCGTTCCTCGAGGAGCAGTGGAACGCCAATCAGATAACTGAGGCCGAAGCCGGCCGCCACGGATGCCGCGAGGAAGGCTGTTGCCGCTAGTTCCAACAGAACAGCTGCGGCTGGCTGGGCGGCAGGTCATTGCGGCAGTTGACGAACCAGGTCTTCGGACCCCACGGAGGAGTGTCCGGTCCCACGAAATAGGCCGGCCCGGAGATGGGTAGGCCCGTCCACACGGGATAGAAGTAGAAGAAGAACAGCACGGCGAGCCCAAGGTGGTTGGCGACCAGGAGCCGGCGACCCCCGGGCTCGAGCTGTTTGGCCAGGTACGCGAGCACGAAAGCTAGGGCCAGGATCATGAAGATGAGTCCGCCGAACATGTGGTACATGAAAATCACCCGGCTGATCTGAGACCACGGCAGGTACTGCGTGATGAAGCCAAGCAGGATCACCGTGGCGGGGAAGCTGCGGTGCCGGATGATGAAGTACGGGAGCGACGCCACACACGGCAGGCTTGTCCACCAGATCCACGGATTGCCGAGGTCCGCCATCCTCGACACGAGCTCTTTGCCGGTCCAGTGGTCGATTCCGAGGTTCGTGTACTCCGCGTAGTACAGCACTGGCCGAGAGACAAGCGGCCACGACCACCATGGAGAGCCGTACGGATGCGTGGCTTTCAAGGTGGCGTGATAGTTGAACGACTGTCTCTGATACTCGATCAGGTCCGCGAGGTTGTGGAACTGGCCGCGGGCGAAAAACGGGTACCAGGACTCGACGTAGATCACGGCGGGGATCGCCACCAGGGCGACCATGGCGACCAGGAGGTACGTTGGCCAGTGAGCGCCACCTGGGATCGCGGAGCCCTCGCCTCTCCCCCATGACCACGTGGGATTTCCAGGCGGTCCGATGTGGAAGTCGACGTGGCGTCGGATCGCCCTCACGACGAGGAGGAAGACGATGCTGGCGAACGCGGCGAGGACGATCCATTTCGACGCGATGCCGATCCCCAGGACCACGCCGAGCCCCACCAATGAGACGAGCGATGAGCGCGGCGTGCGGCTCTGGATGTGGACCAGGTAGAGGAAGTACGCCAGGAGGATGAAAAAGATCGGAAAGATGTCGATCATCCCGATCCGTGACTGGATGAAAAACATTCCGTCGAAGCAGACCAGCGTCGCGGCCGCGATCGCGAACAACCGGTAAGGCCAGAGCCGGCGCGCGAGCAGATAGATCATCGGGACGCACAGGATCCCGAAGATGCAGGCGGCGATCCTCCAGCCGAACGTGTTGAACCCGAGGTCGATGTAGTCGCCCGACGCACCCTCGAAGTGGGCGCGGTACCAGCCATAACCCCACTCGCCCGCTCCGATGAACAGCTTGGCGAGTGGCGGTTCTGGGTCGAAGTAATTCAGGTGAGTCCCCGAAGGCGTCTGGCAATCAACCGTCGTGGGATGACACAGCTCCATGCCTTTGAAGTCGTAGAACGCATCGACGGGGAAATAGATCTCGTCGAAGACCTGGCCGTTGGGCGGCGAAAGGACACCGTTGCTGTCTGGGTAGCCTCGGTTGAAGGGGTACGCCAGGCCGCAGAGTGTGCCGGGGTCGCCTTGAGCGTCGATCGGGGTGTTCGGAACGCAGTCGGTAATCACGGGCCCTTGAAATGGGTGGACGAAGAAGTCGGGCATGATGGGGCTGTAGAAGCGGAGGACGAATGCGACCAAAGTCAGCGCGAGCAGCGCGACTAGGTCCCAGCGATCGAAATATTTCCCGTCGCCCCGGGGCTTGACTGTCTGCGACTCTTCCAGCGGCTCGGCGGCGCTTCCGTTCACCGCCGCCGTTTGCGGCGCTGCTTGCCACCCTGGTTCTGTCCCAGGTGTATCGGCAAGCGTGAGCTGATCTCCCAGGCGACGGCATCGGCGTCGAGCACCGGGAGGGCGATTGTGTCCTCATACATCATTCGTGAGCCGAGTCGCTTTTTGATGTCGGCCACGTCTTCGTCAGCCCCACGCAGGCGCAAGAACAGCGCGGGCTTCTCCATCAGGGATTTCATCATTGGCGCGACCATTCGGCTGCGCCGGTCCTGGAATGCGAGCTTCAACGGTTGCACCCGTACTCCGCGGATGCGGTCGTAGTCGATGAGCACGCTCGACCTCAGGGTCCCCACCTTCACCCCTTCGTCGAGCGCCTCCACGTAGCTTCGCCGCTTGTACAGCAGGAAGGCTCCGCCCAGCAGCAGGCCGCTCGGGATGTAGAGGAGCCAGATCAAGTTCGCCGACTTTGCGATCTGGCCCTGGTAGATCAAAAGGATCGTCATGACCAGGCCGACGGCGACCAGGAAGCCGGCGAAAAATCGCTGCTGGCGCCAGAGCTGGTCGGCATACAGGATCGGCTGGCGGGCGCGGCCGGACGGCACTTCGGTGCTCAAGGCCTACTGATTATCGGGTCTGGCCCAGTCTCGACTTCTTGTCACAGCCTCGCGCCACCGGTTTTGGAGCACGCCAGCCTGGTCTCGCGATATCGCCGGCTCGAACTCGCGGTCGAGCTTCCAGAGGTCTTTCAGGTCGCCGTCGTTCCAGACTCCAGCGCCCAGGCCGGCAAGGAAAGCGGCGCCGAGGGCTGTCGTCTCGGTCTGGCGTGGTCGGCGGACAGGAATTCCGAGCAGGTCGGCCTGGAACTGGCAGAGCACGTCCATCACGGCGGCGCCGCCGTCGACCCGCAGCTCTTTCATGCGCGAGCGCATGTCGCCCTCCATCGCCTCGACTACATCGCAGCTCTGGTAGGCCATCGACTCGACCGCGGCCCTGACCAGCTGGGCGCGACCGCTGCCGCGCGTCAGTCCGATGATCGTGCCGCGCGCGTACGGATCCCAATGCGGGGCGCCGAGGCCGACAAAGGCGGGCACCATGAACACCCCTCCGCTATCGGGGACTGACGACGCGATCGGGCCCGCCTCAGCGGAGCTGCCGATGATGCCCAGGCCGTCGCGCAGCCACTGCAGCGCGGCGCCGGTGATGAAGATCGCACCTTCGAGCGCGTAGCTGAGGCGTCCCGCCCGGCGCCAGGCCACCGTGGTCAACATGCCAGACCTCGACGCGATGCGTGCGGCGCCGGTCTGCATGAGCACGAACGAGCCGGTGCCGTAGGTGTTCTTGGCCATGCCGACCTCGGTGCAGGCCTGGCCGAACAGAGCGGCCTGCTGGTCGCCGGCGATGCCGCTGATCGGCGCGGAGATGCCACCGAACGCACCCGGGTCAGTCCTCGAGACCTCACCCGCCGAATCGACAACGCGAGGCAGGTTCGCCACCGGCACGCCGAAGAGGTCGGCCATCTCCTCGCTCCATTCGCCTCGCCCGATGTCGAAGAGCAGAGTCCGCGACGCATTGGAAGCGTCGGTGACGTGGTCGCGGCCGGCGGACAGGCGCGCCACCAGCCAGCTGTCGACCGTCCCCACTGCGGCAGTCGCGGCGCCGTCGATGTTCTCCATCACCCATGCCAGCTTGCTGGCTGTGAAGTAGGGGTCGAGCACCAGTCCGGTAACTTCGCGCACGCGCTCCTCGTGGCCCGCCTCACGTAGGCGATCGCAGACGGATGCGGTGCGGCGGTCCTGCCAGACGATCGCGGGGGCAAGCGGCACGAGGGTGCGCCGGTCCCACACGACCAGCGTCTCACGCTGGTTGGTGATGCCGACCGCTCGAACGTCATCTGGCGTCGCTTCCGCTGAGCGCAGCGCGTCTTGCGCCGAAGCCTGGACGGCCGCCCAGATTTCCAGCGCGTCGTGCTCCACCCACGCAGGCTGCGGATAGTGTTGGGTGATCTCGCGATAACCCTTCGAGCGGACCTCTCCGTCGAGCCCGACGACCACTGCGGTCGCGCCGGTGGTGCCCTCATCCAGGCTCAGCACGACGCCGCGCTCAGCCATCAATCGCGCTCGTCAGTTGTTGGGGTGTTGCCAGGTCCGGTTGAGACCGCCGGTCACGTAGCCCTCCAGGTCCGCCGACACGAACTTGTAGCCCGCTTTGCGCACCGCGTCGACGACCCGCTCGCGCTGCGTCACGAGCCGCTCTATTTCCGCGCCGTCCACCTCGATTCTCGCCACGTCTCCGTGATGACGAACGCGCACCTGCGAGAAGCCGAGCGCCTTTACCGCAGCCTCGGCCGCCTCGATCTTGCGCAATGCCTCGACGGTGACCTGGGTGCCGTGCGGGATGCGGGATGAGAGGCATGCGAACGACGGCTTGTTCCAGTTCGGCAGGCCGAGCTCGCGAGCTGCGGCGCGGATCTCGGGCTTGCCCATGCCGGCCTCGAGCAGGGGGAAACGGACACCGCGGCGGATTGCTGAGCCGTGGCCGGGGCGGTGGTCATCCGCGTCATCGGCAGTGGCGCCATAGGCGAGGTGATCCAGTCCGAGCTGTCGCTGCACCGGCTCGAGCTTGTCGAAGAGCTCCTCTTTGCAGTGAAAGCATCGGTCCGGGTTGTTGCGCGCGTAAGCCTCCAGCTCAACCTCGTCTGTCGAAACCTCGATCAGGCGTGCGCCGAGCGAGCGGGCGAGGATGCGGGCCTCCTCTTGCTCCGACTCCGGATATGCGGGCGAGCTGGCGAGAGCGCCTACAGCGCGATCACCAAGTTCGTCCAGGGCGAGCCTGAGCAGGAGAGTGGAGTCGACTCCGCCGGAGTAGGCGACCAGGACGGACCCGAGGTCGTGCACGATTGCGCGCGCTCGGTTGAGGCTAGCGGGGTCGTACCGGTCGAGCTGGATCATCCAGCTCGAAGGTTAGCTGGCCCGGGCTTCGGAGGGCTCCATCGCGGGAGCGCCGCACCACGCTTCGTAGTCGATCAAAGAATCCACGGTGGGATTCTCCCCGCACAGCGGGCACGCCTTGTTCTGGCGCAGCTTGAGCTCGCGGAAGCTCATGTCCTCGCCTTCGAACAGCAGGTAGCGTCCGATCATCGGCCGACCGATGTTCAAGAGGTACTTGATCGTCTCGAAGGCCATCATGCTGCCGATGATTCCGGGCAGCACCCCGAAAACGCCCGCTTCGGCGCAGCTCTGGACCGATCCGGGCGGAGGCGGCTCGGGGAACAGGCAGCGGTAGCAGCCGGTGCCCTTGGCCGAGTCGAACAGGGCCAGCCGGCCCTCGAACCGGAAGATGCTTCCGTGAACGAGAGGCTTGGCCAGGAAATGAGCGGCGTCGTTGGCAAGGTAGCGCGTCGGGAAGTTGTCGGTGCCGTCGACGATCACGTCGTAAGGGGCGAAGATCCGCATCGCGGTCTCCGAATTGAGGTGTTCGTTGATCGGGACGACCTGCACGTCCGGGTTGAGATTGCGCAGCGTCTCAGCCGCCGACTCGACCTTGGGGCGGCCGATGTCGTCGTGGCCGTGAAGCAGCTGTCGCTGCAGGTTGGAGGCGTCGACGACGTCGAAGTCGACGATGCCGATCTTCCCCACCCCGGCCGCCGCCAGGTACATGGCCGCGGGAGAGCCGAGGCCCCCTGCGCCCAGCAGAAGCACGCTCGACGAGAGCAGCTTGCGCTGCCCGGCGCCGCCGACCTCGGGCAATATAAGGTGGCGGGCGTAGCGGGCGACTTGATCGGGCGTGAAGCCCCGGGCGGTAGCCATCGTCAACCCAATATACCCAGGGTGGCTCAGCTGTTATTCCTATAGTGGAGAACCCATGGAGAGCGAATACCTAGACGAAGAGCAGGTCATCGCGCTCTACAACAAGGTCCGGACGGGCAAGCGAACCTGGCCTACCGGCATCTGGACGTCGCCTGCAGCTCTCCAGTACGCGGTCACCGTCTTCGACTACTGGATACACAACGTCATGGGCTGGAAGGCCTGGCCCGACGCGCGCGGGAAGGTGACGCCGGCGCTGCTCGAGGAGCATCGCCTGGCTGACCTGGTCGAGAGCGTGTTCGTCCCTGAGTTCGGGGACGACTGGCTCGACTTCGAGGTTGTGCTCAACGAGAGCATGCGGCTCTCCGAGGACGAGGGGTGGGCCCCCGACGTGGCCGACCGCCAGGAGCGTGTCGAAGCCGCGTTCGAGCATGCTTTCGAGCAGCTGATCGGCTCGCCCAAGCAGCAGCCCAAGCTGCTCCCGACCTACCACCGGTTCCGCAATCACCTGCTGCGGATGTGGAGCGCGTTCCAGGAGGCGCAGGCCGAGCACGACAAGGCAGAGCGCGAGTCGGCCGAACGGTTCTGGGCGCACCTTCGACTTGTCAGGAGCACGCGTGCCCAGGCTGCCGAGGCCTGGTCAATCGTCAATGCCGATGACGAGCGCCGAGGTGAAGTGACAATGGTCTGGGGCGAGCCCCATCCGTATTGCCTGGTGGTGCTCGACGACGATATCGAAGCCGGCGGTTGGGAGCAGGTGATCTACCGGCTCGAGCAGGAGATCCTGGTCGAAGAACCCGGCATTGTCAGCTACGCCGTCTGGCACAAGGGCTTCGTGGGTGAGTACTACCGGTGCGCCGACTGCGGCGAGCTACACAGCCAGTTCGACGAGGATGCCGGGACTGAGCTTCGGCTGGACGACCTGGAGCCACCAGAAGAACGCTAGTCGGCTAA
>DATHDR010000085.1:0-2863 GCA_035318965.1 Verrucomicrobiia bacterium
GTGGGCGCTCGAGGCTTACGGCGCCGCGCACGTCCTGCAGGAGATCCTGACCGTCAAGTCGGACGACATCGTGGGCCGCGTCAAGGCTTACGAGGCGATCGTCAAGGGCGACAACACGCTCGAGGCCGGCATCCCGGAGTCTTTCCGCGTGCTGGTCAAGGAGCTGGAAGGGCTTGCGCTCGGGGTCGAGATCCTGAGCGAGGACGAGCGCCAGATCGTGTTGTCAGAAGAAGACATCCCCGAGATCCCGCTGGACCTCGGCATCAGCCTCGAGCGCGAAGAGCTCGGGGAGGATTCCGCCGAATGAGGCGGAATCCTCGATTCAATCGGGCAGGGTCCCCGCGAAATCGCAGATTTCGTGGGGCTTGGCTGAGTAGGAGATAAGGAAGAGAACTTGCTGAAGCTAGAGAACTTTGACGCGCTGAAGCTTTCGTTGGCGTCGCCGGAAACGATCATGTCCTGGTCGCACGGCGAGGTCACGAAGCCCGAGACGATCAACTACCGCACGCTCCGCCCGGAGCGTGACGGTCTTTTCTGCGAGCGCATCTTCGGTCCCACGCGGGACTGGGAATGCCACTGCGGAAAGTACAAGCGCTACCGCTACAAGGGCATCATCTGCGACAAGTGCGGCGTCGAGGTGACCCGCTCCAAGGTGCGCCGCGAGCGCATGGGCCACATCAAGCTCGCGTCGCCGGTGAGCCACGTCTGGTACTTCAAGGGCATCCCGAGCCGGATGGGCCTGCTGCTGGACATGTCACCGCGCAACCTCGAGAAGATCCTGTACTTCGCCAACTACATCGTCACCGACATCCACGAAGAGGTGCGCAAGGACATGCTCGCGAGCCTCACCATGGAGAAGGACGAGCGGGCGATCCGCCTGCGCGGCGACATCGACGCGAAGTCCAGGGAGCTGCGTGCCGAGCACGAGGGCAAGACCAAGAAGCTGAAGGGCGAGGTCGACGCCGAGGTCTCCAGGCTCGAGGAAGAGCTGCAGGAGTCGGTTGACGAGCTGACCACCCAGGGCAAGAAGGCGACCGAGGCGATCAAGACCGGCATCGGCACCAAGTCGCGCCGGACCCTTTCCGTCGGACTCGACGGCGACGAGGAGGTCGTGATCGAGAAAGGCGACCTGATGTCGCGCGAGATGTCGCGTGCAGTGCTCGCCAAGGTCCAGGAGAAGGTCGAGAAGCTCGAGGCCAACACCAAGGCCTCGCAGAAGCGCGCCAAGGAAAGGCTTGATGCCGACCGCAAGGCGCTCGAGGCGCAGATCGAAGGCGCCACTAAGACTCAGCGCGAGGGCATCCAGGGCGAGCTCGAAGCGCTGCAGCAGGAGATCGAGGCAACGCGCACCGACCTCGAGGCCCTGCACCCCAAGCAGATCCTCACCGACACACAGTTCCGCGACTACTCGGAGCGGTTCGGGCGCGCCTTCAAGGCGGGCATCGGCGCAGAGGCAGTGCGGGAGCTGCTCTCGCGCATCGAGCTGCAGTCCGAGATGTACCGGCTGCGTGAAGAGTCGAAGTCGACCAGCGGTCAGCGCAAGCAAAAGGCGATCAAGCGGCTCAAGGTAGTCGAGGACTTCCGCAAGTCGAACGCCAGCCCGACGTGGATGGTGCTCGAGGTGCTGCCGGTCATCCCACCCGAGCTGCGACCGATGGTCCAGCTGGACGGTGGCCGCTTCGCCACGTCCGACCTGAACGACCTCTACCGCCGCGTGATCAACCGCAACAACCGCCTCAAGAGGCTGCTCGAGCTCGGCGCGCCCGAGATCATCGTGCGCAACGAGAAGCGGATGCTCCAGGAAGCCGTCGACGCACTGATCGACAACGGCCGCCGCGGTCGTGCAATCACGGGCACCGGCAACCGCAAGCTGAAGTCTCTCTCCGACATGCTCAAGGGCAAGCAGGGCCGGTTCCGCCAGAACCTGCTCGGCAAGCGTGTGGACTACTCGGGTCGATCGGTCATCGTGGTCGGTCCGGAGCTGAAGCTCCACGAGTGCGGCCTGCCCAAGAAGATGGCGCTCGAGCTCTTCAAGCCTTTCGTCATGCGCGAGCTCGTCAACAAGGGATACACAACCAACATCAAGTCGGCCAAGCGAATGGTCGAGCGCAGCCGGACCGAGGTCTGGGACGTGCTGGACGAGGTGATCCGCGACCACCCGGTTCTGCTCAACCGGGCCCCGACCCTGCACCGCCTGGGCATCCAGGCGTTCATGCCGGTCCTGGTCGAAGGCTCGGCCATCCAGATTCACCCTCTGGTGTGCGCCGCCTTCAACGCCGACTTCGACGGCGACCAGATGGCCGTGCACGTACCGCTTTTCAGTGGCGCCATCGCCGAGGCCAAGAACCTCATGATGTCGTCGCAGAACATCCTGTCCGCGGCGGACGGCCACCCGGTGGTCGCGCCGACGCAGGACGTGGTCCTGGGCTGCTACTGGCTTACCGCCGCCCGGGGCGACATGCCAAAGGACGCCGAGCTTTCGAAGCTGCGGGCCTTCAGCTCACAGAACGAGGTTGTGCTCGCGCTGGAGAGCAAGGTAGTCAAGCTCCAGGTGTGGATTCGCGTCCGGATCCAGGACACCCTGATCGTCACGACGGCAGGCCGTGTCGTCTTCAACCAGCCGCTGCCCGTGGGCAAGGCGCCGTTGGGAACTGGTGGGGCGACAGCCGACGACATCGCCTCGATGCAGCCGCTGCCCTTCCAGAACGCCCACTACGACCGCAAGTTGCTGCGCACCCTGGTGGCAGAGCTGTACCGGCTGTACGGCAGTGACGTCACGGCGGTGGTGGTCAACGACATCAAGCGGCTCGGGTTCCGCTACGCCACCCAGGCCGGGATCACCGTCTCGGCGATGGACATCCCG
>DATHDR010000086.1:0-4395 GCA_035318965.1 Verrucomicrobiia bacterium
TAGCTCTCCACGATGTGATCGCGGGCACGCTGGTGCTGCGAAAGCTGACCGCAGCAGCCGGCCGCCCGTCGCCAAATGAGCCTGCGGGCGACTACTGGGACGGAAGCCGCTGGGCCGCCACGGGCCCCAGACGGGGTGACGCGTAGCCATGGCGATGACAGCTCAAATGCCCAGCCAGGCTCGGTCGTCGTCCGGTATGCGCACGCCGCTTTTCCTGGTCGGCGTCGCGCTGGCCCTGGTCGCGTTCATCGCCATGTTCGCTTTCGGGATCGTTTTTGTGAACCGATCGGGGGGAGGGCAATTGGTCGCGATCGTCACGGCCGCAGAGGACATCCAGGCTCGTGAACCAATCCTCCCAACAATGCTGTCCGTTACACAGCTGCCGGCGAATGCGATCCCGCCCAAAGCCTTCCTTCACGTGGCCGACGTGAGCGGTTATTCCGCGGTGGTGCCCATCTTCAAGGGCCAGGCGATCACCTCGAACGTCGTCGCAAGCCAACCGGACTTGATCACGGGGGCGTCCGCCTACCTACCCATCCCGCAAGGCAGTGTCGCGATGACCATGCCGACCAACGAACAGCAAGGCGTGGCCGGCTACATCGCTCAGGGCGACTACATCGACGTCATCGCGACGGTGAACAGCGGCTTGTTCACGCCTACCAACCCCCGAACGCTCACCAAGACCGTGTTCTCCAACCTGCACGTGATCCGGGTGGGCCCACCATCAACAGCTCCTAAAGAGGGCCAGCCTCAGGGAGTTTCGTCCAGCCTGACAGTGGTGATGTCGCTGTGCGACGCGCAGTACATGAACTGGCTGCTCCTCAACGCCAGCCTCAAGTACGTCCTCATGTCCTATCACGACTACTCGCCCGCCGCGGCAGCCACACCAGGTCCTGCGTGCCCTTCCACCGCCACGCCTGAGATCGTCGGGCCGCGCCAGGCCGACGCGCGGTGGGGCTTCACCACTGGCTAGGCATGCGCCCCAGGCATCAATGAGTACTGGCGTGGAGACAAATGGCTTGCCTGCCAATGGCTTTGGTCCTCGAGAGGTACTAAACGGAACCGGACGTCGATCGCCGGCGCCGACCGTGCGACTCCAGCCTGAGAACGGCCGGCCCACCTACCACGAAATGATCGCCAGGGTCGCAGTGCTCGAGCGGGCCGCCGTCTTGTTCGCGCTTCCGGAAGGGGTCTTGCGGGCTCTCGCCAGGCGCCTGAGGCGCATCACCGTGGCAAGCGGCGAGATGATCGTCTGCCAGGGCGAGCCGGGCGACACGGTTTTCTTCATCGAGCAAGGACGCTGCCGGGTGGTGATTGAAAGACCTCCCAGCGTGGTGACCGTAGCAGTGCTCACCGATGGCGATTTCTTTGGGGAAGGCCCGTGTCTTGTAAACCGACCCCAGCAGGCGTCGGTTTATGCCCAGACGGACTGCACGTTGCTTGCGGTTGATCGCCAAAGCCTCCAGACCGTTCTCGGTCGGGATCGAATGGTTCTCGCCCATCTGATACGAGTGGCGGAGCACCGCTACAGGACCTTCGCTGACACGACCGTTCAGGCAGCCTGGGGCATCAACTTCACGGAGGCAACGGTGATCGGCGTTTACTCGCCGAAGGGCGGCTCGGGAGGGACCTGTCTGTCACTCAACGTCGTCGGATCGCTGGCAAGGCGCTACCCAGGCGAGGCTCTGCTCCTGGACCTGGACTTCCCGTACACGCATGCTGCGCTTCTGGCGGGCCTGGTGCCGACGACCTCCCTCGCGCGCCTGGCGAATGTGCCCCCAGATTCGTTTGAAGAAGCGCTGCTGAGTGCGGTTCTGTACCACGCCGGCGGCCCCATGATCCTCGCCGGCTCACTGCGGCCGGAAGAGGCGGATGAAGTTACACCCGAGCTTATTACGCGCGCGATCGGCGTTCTGCGCAAGACATTTCGTTACATCGTCGTCGACCTCGGCGTCACGATCACGGACACAACACTTGCGCTCCTAGACCTGACGCAGCACATCGTCCTGGTCGCGGCGCCAGAGCTTTCAGCCTTGAAGAGCGCAGCCGATGCAATCGACATCCTGCTGAAGCTTGGTACGCCGTACGATCGGCTGTCGGTCGTGCTGAACAACCGCTCTGTGAAGCCGGCCGTCACGCGATCCGCGGTTGAGCGGATGCTCAAACGCAAAGTCGACATCGAGGTGGGTTTCGACTACTCGCGGCCCGATCAGGCAGCAGTGAATGGCGAGATCCTGAGCATCACCAATCCGCGCAGCGAGATCACCAAGGGCGCCGACGCCCTGGCAGCTCTTCTTGACACTTACCACGGCCACGACATTTCGACACGCAGGTCCGATGCAGTGAGTGCGGCTGTCAACGGCGATGGCCCGGGGGAAGCCTGATGCAGCCGGCAGCGGCGAGCGGAGTGATCGAGCGGACACGCCTCGCGCTTCGGAGGTCAGCTGTCCGCCGTCAGCTCGAAGCGGTGGTGGCGGGAAAAGGCAATCTGCAGGCGGTCGACCTCGAGGGTGCAGGCCTGGACCTTGCGGCGTTGGTCAGGCAAGTCACCGCCGGGCACCGGCCGGGAAGCCTGGCGCACCAGCGACTGGCTGCGACATTTCAGCGGTCTGGAGCCGCAGACGTGGTCGTCGATCAGCTCGCAGCGACCGATGCAAACCTGAGGACGCGAAGCGCGCAGCTGGTGGGCGAGCTTGGCATGGAGTATGCCGTCACCTGGCTCTCCCCGCTCCTGTCGGCCAAAGAGCCGGCGGTGCAAAGCGCTGCTGCGAGGGCTATGGGGAAGCTGGGCGGGACACGCAGCGCAGACGCGCTGTTGAGGGCGATCCGCCGTGAGGGCCCGAGACGCACACTCCTGGTCGAGCTCGCTCGAGCGGCGCCCGACCTCTTCCTCGAGGCCGCGCTGTGCTCGCAGAAGCGAACCGGACCGCGAACCGCGGTGGCGATCGCGGCCGGTCTGCGGGGCCGCCGCGCCGCTGTCGCGCCTCTACTCGCCCTGCTCGCCTCTGGAAGCCGCCGCGAGCGCGCGGCAAGCTGTGCCGCCCTGGGTTGGATCGGAGCCAAGATTGCGCTTCCAGACGTCGCCGGCTCACTCAGGGATCCGGACTGGAAAGTCCGACTGGCTGCCGTCAAGGCGCTGGTCAGGCTTGGTGGAGACGCGTACGCGGTTGAGCTGGAGGCGCTGCAAACCGATCCGAATCCGCGCGTTCAAAAGACGGCGCGGCTCGCGTTGCGCCGGTTGATCAATGCCAGTGGACGGCCATGGGAGGATTGGGCATGGCACTGAGGGACCGCCTGGACGCCCGCAAGCCTTCTGAGGACGGGTCCGACACGTCCCGAATCGACGGCCTCAGCGTCGTCGCAAACCGTCCTTCGGAGCCTGGTCCGTCCGCTGTGCGCCCAACGAGCGACGCGAAAACATCTATCCCTGAGCCGACTACGCTTGCCATCACCAAGGCGGCGATTCACAGCCTTTTGGTCGAGAGGCACGCGCACGAGCTCGATATCAGCGACCGCCCAGGGGTGCGCTCAC
Organism: Verrucomicrobiia bacterium; assembly: GCA_035318965.1. Taxonomy (GTDB): domain Bacteria; phylum Chloroflexota; class Dormibacteria; order Dormibacterales; family Dormibacteraceae; genus Palsa-870. Next base: position 3,533 of record DATHDR010000086.1, read on the forward strand.
GGATTGCGAGTCTCACCGAGGAGTACATACGGACGTCTGGGGTCGCGATCAACCGGCTCGACTACGGGCGCCTGGTTGACGCTCTGCTCGACGAAGTGTTGGGGCTCGGTCCGCTCCAGCCGCTGCTGGAGGACCCCGCCATCTCCGAGGTCATGATCAACCATCCGCGCCAGGTGTACGTCGAACGAAAAGGACGCGTCTCTTTGAGCCCGGTGGTCTTTGAGAGTGCAGCCCAGCTCCGGCAGGTCATCGATCGAATCGTGAGCACCGTCGGCCGTCGCGTCGATGAGAGCTCGCCGATGTGCGACGCCCGCCTGCGAGACGGCTCGCGTGTAAACGTCGTCTTGCCTCCCCTGGCCATTGACGGTCCTTGCATGACGATCCGTAAGTTCTCGCGCGACAAGCTGCGCCCCGACGACCTCGTGACGTTGGGTGGCGCGACCTCGAGCATGCTCCAGTACCTGGAGGCGGCGGTGAAAAGCCGGCTCAGCGTCCTCGTCTCAGGAGGAACGTCTTCCGGCAAGACAACCTTGCTCAACATTCTCTCCAGCTTCATCCCTGTTGAAGAGCGAATCGTCACCGTCGAGGACGCCGCCGAGCTTCAGCTGCGACAGCAGCACGTGATTCGCCTGGAGGCACGCCCGCCCAACGTCGAGGGAAAGGGCGCCATCGAGATCAGGGACCTGGTGCGAAACGCGCTTCGGATGCGCCCGGATCGGATCATCGTCGGCGAATGTCGAGGCGGAGAGGCGCTCGACATGCTGCAGGCGATGAACACGGGTCATGAGGGCTCGATGAGCACGGTTCACGCCAACTCCACACGCGACGCTCTGAGCCGGCTGGAGACGATGGTTCTGATGGCC
>DATHDR010000087.1:0-4538 GCA_035318965.1 Verrucomicrobiia bacterium
GCCGCCGACCAGCTGGCCGCGAAGAAGATCGCGGCCCGCGTGATCGACCTCTATTCGGTGAAGCCGGTTGACGTGAAGACGCTGCGCGATGCTGCGAAGGCGACCAAACGCCTGGTAATCGTCGAGGACCACTACCCCGAAGGCGGCCTCGGCGCCGCGGTCATGGAGGCGCTGGCGCCGGAGGGACTCCCGCGCATCGCGCACCTCGGCGTGAAAGGCCTGCCCACGTCAGGCAAGCCGGAGGAGCTCATGAACGCCGCCGGCATCTCGGCCAAGCAGATCGTGGCCGCGGCCACCAAGCTCCTGGCGGCGAAGTGATGGCGACCGAGGTCAAGCACAACCCGATCAAAGAGTTGAAGCAGGTCGGCCAGTCGCTGTGGCTGGACAACATCCGCCGCCAGCTCATCACCTCCGGCGAGCTCGCGCGCCTGCGCGACGAAGGCCTGACCGGCGTCACCTCCAACCCGACCATCTTCGAGAAGGCGGTCAGCGGTTCGACCGACTACGACGAGGCGATGGTCCGCCTCGTCAAAGAGAAGGCAGCTCCTTCCGAGATGTTGTGGGGCCTGATGGTCGAGGACATCCAGGCCGCGGCCGACGTCTTCCGGCCGGTCTTCGACAAGACCAAAGGCAAGGACGGCTACGTCAGCATCGAGGTCTCACCGACCGTCGCCGCGAGCACCCGCCGAACCATTGCATTCGCCGAGGACCTGCGTGACCGGTGCCGGCGACCGAACGTGATGGTCAAGATCCCGGCGACCAAAGAGGGGTTGCCCGCGATCGAGGACCAGATCTCCAAGGGCCACAACATCAACATCACGCTGATCTTTGCCGTCGAGCGATACGACGAGGTCGTCGAGGCGTACCTGTCGGGGCTCGAGAAGCTGCAGAAGAAGGGAGGCGACCTCAGCAAGGTCGCCAGCGTCGCGAGCTTTTTCGTGAGCCGGGTCGACACGAAGGTCGACAAGATGCTGGCCACGAAGATCCAGCAGACCGACGACCCTGCCCAGCAGCGCGCGCTCGAGCAGCTCTTCGGCAAGGCGGCGATCGCCAACTCGAAGGTGGCGTACGAGCACTTCAAGCAGCACTTCAGCGGTGCGCGATGGGACAGGCTGCACAAGGCCGGCGCCCGCACGCAGCGTCCGCTGTGGGCCAGCACGTCGACGAAGGACCCGCGCTACCCCGACACGTACTACGTCGAGGAGCTCATCGGCCCCGATACCGTGGACACCATCCCGCCCGCGACGCTCGCCGCGTTTCGAGAGCACGGCGAGGTCCGCCGCAGCCTCGACGAGAACCTCGACATCGCGAAGCGCCAGCTGAAGCTTCTTGCGGAGATCGGGGTGGACCTCGACCAGGTCACCAACGAGCTCGAGGTCGAGGGCGTCGAGTCATTCACCAAGTCGTTCGAGAGCCTGCTCGAAGCGCTGACCAAGACATCAAAGGACATCAAGGCGGGGAAGGGGCCGCGACAGTGGCACTCCCTCGGCCCGCTGCAGCCCGGGGTGGACTCGCAGGTGGCGAGGCTGCAGAAGGAAGACGCGCCGCGCCGCCTGTGGGCCAAGGACTCGACCCTGTGGAGCGCGGACCCGGCCAAGCGCGAGGAGATCCGCGACCGCCTTGGGTGGCTGAGCGTCGCCGAGAAGATGCTCGAGCACGCCCCCGAGTTCCGGCAGCTGGCCAAAGACGGCAAGGCCTACACGGACGTTGTCCTGCTGGGCATGGGCGGGTCGAGCCTGTGCCCGGACGTCCTGCGCAACACGTTCGGCTCGACCAAGGGCCACCCCAAGCTTCACGTGCTGGACACGACCGACCCTGCGACCATCCTTTCGGTCCGCGCCAAGATCACGCTCAAGAAGACGCTCTTCATCGTCGCCTCGAAGTCAGGCGAGACCACCGAGACCCTTTCGCATTTCGCCTACTTCTGGGATCTCGTCAAATCGGGCAAGCAGTTCGCGGCGATCACGGACCCCGGCAGCGGGCTCGAGAAGCTCGCCAGGGACCACAACTTCCGCTGGATCTTCCCGAACCCGCCCGACATCGGCGGGCGCTACTCGGCGCTGAGCTACTTCGGGCTTGTGCCCGGCGCGCTGATCGGCGTCGACATCGAGGAGATGCTCGAACGTGCGGTGGAGATGGCGCACTCGTGCGCCGATTCGGTGCCGGTCGAGACCAATCCCGGCGTGTGGCTCGGCGCGGTCATGGGACAGCTCGCATTGAAAGGCCGCAACAAGCTCACGCTGATCGCCTCGCCGAAAGTCGCGACGTTCGGCTACTGGGTCGAGCAGCTCATAGCCGAAAGCACGGGCAAGCAGGGCAAGGGAATCGTCCCGGTCGAAGGGGAGCCGCTTGGCCGGCCGCCGGTCTACGGCAAAGACCGCTTCTTCGTCTACATCCGGATGGACGCGGATGCGCCGAACCGCGCGGTGACCGCACTGGAGAAGGCCGGTCACCCGGTCGTGACGCTCACGCTGCGAGACAAGCTCGACCTCGGTGGAGAGTTCCTCCGCTGGGAGATCGCGACCGCGATCGCGGGCTCGGTCCTGGGCATCGACCCGTTCGACCAGCCGAACGTGCAGGAGTCCAAGGACAACACGAAGAAGGTCTTGGCGACGTTCAAGAGCAAAGGGAAGCTGCCGCCGGCGGACTCGACCCCCGCGTCGAAGTCGAAGGCCGGGCTCAAGACGCTGCTCGGCAAGGCCAAGGCCGGTTCTTACTTCGCGATCATGGCCTATACCGGCCGCACCACCACCTCGGAGGCGGCGATCTCAGCCATCCGGACCGCGATCAGGGACAGCACGCACGTCGCAACCACCGCGGGCTACGGCCCGCGATTCCTTCATTCGACCGGCCAGCTGTATAAGGGCGGCCCGAAGACCGGCCTGTTCCTCCAGATCGTGCAGCAGGACAGCAAGGATGTGTCGATACCCGGGCAGCCGCACACCTTCTCGATCCTCAAGCAGGCGCAGGCGCTGGGCGACCTGGCGTCGCTCACGTCGCGCCGCTTCCCGGTCGTGCGGGTGACATTGGGCAAAGTGCCGGGCATAGGCTGGAAAGCGCTTGTTTCCGCGGTCAGATCAGCAGTCAAGTAATTCCCTCCCCCGCAGGGGGAGGGCTAGGGTGGGGGAGGTGGACATCGCAACATGAGAGGAAAAGGCTGATGGAGATGGGAATGGTCGGCCTGGGCCGCATGGGCGGCAACATGGTCCTGCGGCTGCTCAAGCGCGGCCACCGCATGATCGCCTTCGACCTCTCGCCCGAAGCGGTGAAGAAGCACGAGGAAGCGGGCGCCGTCGGAGCCAATTCGTTCGAGGAGTTCGCCAAAAAGTTCCAGACCAAGCCGCGCGTGATGTGGATCATGGTCCCCGCCGGGGACCCGACCACCCAGACGATCAACAAGCTGATCGAGGTGGGCGAGCCGGGCGACATCATCATCGACGGCGGAAACACGAACTGGAAGGTCGCCCTGGAGGACTGCGCGCGGATCAAGTCCAAGGGCATGCACTACGTGGACGCCGGCACATCCGGAGGAATCTGGGGCCTCGAGTACGGCTACTGCCTCATGGTTGGCGCGGAGCAGGAGGTGTACGACCGCTTGCTCCCCTTGCTCAAGGATCTCGCGCCCGAGGACGGCGGGCTGGTGCGCACGGGCCCAGAGGGTTCAGGGCACTTCGTGAAGATGGTGCACAACGGCGTGGAGTACGGGCTGATGCAGGCGTACGCCGAAGGCTTCCAGGTCATGAAGCTCTCGAAGTTCTTCCCCGGTATGAACATGCAGGCGATCGCAGAGGCGTGGCGCACAGGCAGCGTGGTCCGCTCGTGGCTGCTCGACCTCATCGCGCGGGGCCTGCAGCAGGACCCGGAGCTGTCCGGGATCAAGGGCTGGGTCGAGGACACCGGTGAGGGCCGCTGGACCGTGGAGGCGGCGATCGAGGAATCGGTGCCCGTGCCGATCATCGCCGAGTCGCTGTTCGCGCGCTTCCGCAGCCGGATGGAGAACACGTTCGGCGACCGCATGCTGGCGATGATGCGCAACCAGTTCGGCGGCCACGCCGTAATCACCGACGCAAAAGGGGAAGCTGCGCGGAAGTGATATGGCCTGTCCCCTCCCCGCAAGGGGGAGGGCTTGTCCCCTCCCCGCAAGGGGGAGGGCTTGTCCCCTCCCCCGCAGGGGGAGGGCTAGGGTGGGGGGACGTGGCGCTATGACAGTCGTCGCCCCCAACCCCCTGGCTGAGGGGCTGCATGACTACCGCGTCGCCGAGCCGTGCATCATGGTCATCTTCGGGGCGACCGGAGACCTCAGCGGGCGCAAGCTGCTGCCCGCCCTGTACAACCTTGCCAAGCAGCGCCTGCTGCCCGCGGGCTTCGCGGTGGTCGGCGCCGCGATCGACGACCTGACCGACGACGCGTTCCGCAAGCGTGCCGCCGAGAAGATCACGGAGTTCTCGCGCACGCAGCCAATCGACCAGCGTGTCCTCGACTCGTTCCTTTCCGCGTGCTTTTACACGAAGGTGGACTTCGGGAGGCTCGACGACTTC
>DATHDR010000088.1:0-2953 GCA_035318965.1 Verrucomicrobiia bacterium
CCGGCACTCGCGCGGAGCCCGCCAAGCCTCTCGTCCTTGCCCTGGCGGCCGAAGGTTGATCGCACCGCGCGGCGGACGAGCTCAGAGCGCGACGCTCCGGTCTCCTGCGACGCGCGGTCGAGGAGCTCCAGCTCGTCTTCCCCAAGGTAGATCTGGGTGCGGCTCATAGCATCACTATACACCTGATGGTGTCTCATTGGTCGAACTGAAAGCGGGAACACGCCCGAGGAATCGTGGTCTCTTTGGTTCCGAACGCAGGCGCGAAAAATGGCGGCTACATGCGGAATACACCCACCGCCGCGAACGACGATTGGGCGACGACCAACAGCTTCGTCGCCCAAACGTCGCCCAATAAACGGGGCTCTGTTGCGGTACACAGCTTTAGAAAGAGCCCATTTGCAGGGATAAAGCATGGCGAGGGTGGGAATCGAACCCACGACACCACGATTTTCAGTCGCAGGCTTCACCAGGGCTGAAACCCTGCCCTCGCTGGCTCGAATCGGCTTTGCAAAGCGGATCCGGGAATACCTCCACTTGAGACCATACAACACGTAGCGAGACTCAGATACCCGCAAATACTGGAAGTTTCGGGTGGGTTTGGGCGACGAGATCGAGTTTCGTCGCCCAAACAGGGCGGTGGCGCCTTGAGCGCTCAGACGGTCAGCCCGGTACGTCGAGCAACGAACGAAGTGCCGACGCGAATCCGGGGACGTTTGCTCGCTCGAAGGCAAGCAGCAGCTCCTCGAGCGGTCGACCACCACTCCAGACATCGGCCTGAGCTTCAACGATCCGAGCCATGGCCTGAGGCTGCTCCTTGCATTGCGCAATGAGGAAGCGGTCGATGTCAGGAACTTCGACACCGTGTTCCCTTAGCGGCTCTTTTAGATAGCCACGGTCGAATGTGAAGAGCAAGTCCGCGGAGCTGGCGATCGCCAAAGAGCAAACGTGAACATCTCCGGGATCGCGCGTCATCGAGGCGAGGTCGAGACCCCCCGGAACACCTGCGAGATCCACGCCATTGGGAAACTCGCGACGCATATGGCCGACCCAGGCCTGGGCAGCGTCGGCGCTGAGGCCCTTTCGCTTCATCAGCGAGGACTTAGCCTCGTCCAGCAGCTCCTCGCTCCAAACCAGATCGAAGAGTCGCGCACCGGTCGCAAGTCGGCCCATCAACTCGTGCAGGACACGAGAGAAGACGATGTCCGCGTCGAGGACGGCGCGCGACGTGCTCACTCAGCTGGAGCGCCGAGCTCGTCGAGCAAGCGGGAATGCTCGTCTGCTCTCTCTTCGGCCGCCGTGCGACGCGCCTCAAAGGCCAAGACAGCGCGCAACGGAATCTTCCAATGCGTGGAGTTGGGCAGCTGCTGCGCCTGCAACTCACCAGCCTCGATCAGACGGCGAACATGCTGGCGAGAGAAGCCGAGCCGGTCGGCCGCGTGCTGAGGAGAAAGCATCGAGTCCTCGTCAGCGACCGTAACCGTGATCGCCTTGTCGGAGTCAAGCAGCCCCTCAATCGCCTCATTGATCGTCGAGATCTGCTGCTCGGTGTTTCCCTCAGCGGGATCGATGTGGATCGTCTTCATCATCTGTGGCCCTCGATAGGCAGGTTAGCATGAACTGTCCTAACTGCACGTAGTATCGGGCTTGGTCTGAGGCCGAGATCCCTCCAACTATTGACGCCAGGCGTACGGAAGTCGGCCGTCCCAGGTGACATCTATGGTCGAAGGTCGGGACCATGAAGACCTCAAAAGAGGGGCGCCAGGGCGCCCTTGGCGTGACCGAGGTCGCTCGTAACTTCGAACGGCTCGGCTGGGGCACGATGTTCAACTCCCGCCACGACTACGGCACTGACCTGTTCATGCTCGTCGTCGATCGGGCTGGCGATGACCGCGGCCTGCTCGTCGGTGCCCAAGTCAAGGCCGGCACCTCGTTCTTCAGGGAGCCAAAAACCACCGAGGACGGGAAGGTTCTGGGCTGGTGGTTCCGAGACCGGAAGCGCTCCCACGTCGACTCATGGGCCGAACACGCGGTACCGCACCTGATCGTCCTCCACAACCTAGATACCGGGGAGTCCCACTGGGCGCATGTCACCCCGGAGAGCATCGTCCCTACGGGCAAGGGCGCCAAGGTGTTCGTACCCCAAGACAATCTCGTCGACGATGCAAATCGGGAGCGGCTCGAGCGAGTGGCTGTGGGCGCCAACGGCCGCGCGGGGTGGGAGGAAAGCGCCTGGACCGGCAAGTCGCCGCCAACTGCTGCCGACGGGTTTCGCTACGCGATGCTTGTTCCACGCTTGGTCGCCCCACATCCCAACGCCGGCGATGGCGACGCCCTCACACCCGAGCAGGGCCTCGCACTCCTAGTCCAAGTTCGCATCCGCGACTACCAGCATTTCGCCGCCGCCCACACGAAAGTGCCTTCCCTCGGCCGGGCAGCACGGTCGAGGAACTGGCGCTGGCGTTTTGTCGGCGCCTTCGGAAAGTGGCTGCTCGAGGAGGAGCCCGGTGATCTCCTCGACCTCATCGATTCTGCGCCCGACCCAGCGACCCGCTCAGCGGCAACCGTGGCCGGAGTCTGTGCACTTCTTGAGCAGGGCAAAATTGACGAGGCGATCTCAGCCATCGAGAAGGCGCTTGGCGCTTCGGGCAACAGCTCCGTCGATGAGGCGTGGCTGCGCATTCAGCACGCACGCTGCTGCGCGGAGCTTGGGCGCCTGGCTGAGGCAAGGGATGCCGCCTTGGCGGTGCAATCGATCCGCCCCGACGCGGCTCGCGACGTTACCGCGGCCGCCCTTCTGGGGGCTGCGGCAACGCTCGTCTTCAACACGTCCGGGTGGGGTGCGAAGAACCTCGACGAGGTGATCACGGTCGGTGATACCGCTGCCGTGTGGTGGCGATCACAGGTCACGCGACGGGGCCTCGATGCCCTTGCAGAGCGCGACTTCAAGAACTGG
>DATHDR010000089.1:0-3643 GCA_035318965.1 Verrucomicrobiia bacterium
CTTTGGGCGGCCACGATCGCGCTGATCAACCAGGACTTGAAAAGGAAAGGGCTGCGCGAAGTGGGCTTCGCCAACCCGGCCATCTACTGGATGGGCGCGAACCAGTCAAAGCTGGCGGCAAAGCCATTTCATGACGTCACCACAGGCAACAACCTCGCCTTCGACGCCGCGACGGGTTGGGATTTCGCCACCGGTTGGGGAAGCATGGACGGCGCCGCGCTCGACGCGGCGTGGATCCTCTACATAAAAGGCGGGGGTGCATGAAAGAACGTGGCCCCGACCGCCGCCAGGGCCCACGGCGCGCAGATGAAATGACTGCGCGACCCGGCGAGCGACCGCCGCTGGTCACGTGCCCGCACTGCGGGAGGACCGTGCCGGCCGGCGAGTTCTGCGGCCACTGCGGCGCCCACCTCACAACCTCGAACGCGACACGCCGTCACGCCTTCGCCGCCATGCCCTTCGAGCACGTGGCGCAGCTCTCGATCGTCAGCACCCTCTTTCCGCACCTTGCGCATCGGCGCGGCGGCGCTTTTCGATGGGCCCTCATATCAGGCGGCGCCGCAGTGCTCCTGCTCGCCGCCCTGCACCTCTTTGCCCCAGCGGCTGTGGTCTCGATCTTTCTGTTGCCGGTGCTCTACCTGCTGTATCTGTACGAGGTCGAGGTCTACGAGGACGAGCCCTGGCTCGTGATCGGGGCCACGATGATCGTGGGCGCAGCATTGGGCTACTTCTTCACCTCGTTTTCGGGCGCGGCGGTCTCGCAGCTGGACCTGACCGGAGACAGGGAGAATGGTTTCGTTCTGGCCGGCGTGGCGATCCCGATCGTCGCCCAGGCGCTCATGCTCGCCGGGCCGCTTTTCCTTTATGTGTTCCGTGGCCGGTTTCACGAGCCGCTCGACGGCCTGACCTTTGGCGCCGCCTCTGCTCTAGGGTTCACGCTGGCGAGCTCGCTGACCGCGATCTGGCCCCTCATCAATGGACCGCTCGTCGGGAGCGGCGCGCCGCTCGACTGGTCGCTCAGGCTGCTCCGAACAGGAATCCTGGTGGCGCTTGTCAACGCGAGCACCACGGGGATCGTCGCCGCCGCGGTATGGCTCCAGCGCTATGACCGCCGACAGGCCGGCCGGCCATGGACCACCAGCATCCTCGCCACGTTGATCGTGGCGATCGGTGCGCAGGTGGTGCTCGGCGTGCTTACCTTTGTCGTTTCCGACCTGGTGGCAGAGGTAGCTATCCGCCTGGTGGCGACCCTCGCACTCCTTCTATATGTGAGGCTTGTCATCCACCAGGCTCTCCTGGTTGAGGGCGCGGAGCATGAGATAGGACCCGACGGGCCATGTCCCGAATGCCACCGCATCGTCCCGACCATGGCTTTCTGTCCATCGTGCGGCACTGCGCGCGCGGCGGCCTCCAAGCAAGGGCGGCCCCGCGCCGGACGGGCGGTCTAGGTGGCGGCTCAAGTGCGTTATTGCGGGCGCTGCGGAGCCCCTGTGCAACCTGGCGCTCCGTTTTGCGGTCGGTGCGGCGCGCCCCAGGTCCCGCAGGCGCTGGCCGCCGCCCCCGTCTACAGCTACCCGGTGGCGGCCCGACCGGCTTATCCGGCCACCCGTCGATTTGGGACCTCGCAGGTCGCCATCGCCGGTGTGCTGCTCGCCATCCTAGCGATCGTGACGGTGGCCTTGAGCGCGTTCGCCGTGTCGCGCTTTGCCGGCGGAACCCGCTCGACCTGCATCGTCAACTGCGCTCCGAAGATCATCACGCCCCTCCCTGAATCGAACACCTATCGCAGCTCCACCTACAAATTCGAAGTCGACTACAGCTCTACGTGGACTGTTCGAAGCCAGGACTCGAGCGGAATCTCGCTCGGAACCAAGCTCGGCCTGGTCCAGGTCGCCGGGATGAAGAGCGGCCAGTCGCTGCAGCAGGTGCTTCAAGCCACGGTCGCAGCGCTGCCCACAGCGAACTGGCAGGACGTGGTCCAGTTCTCCGACCTGAAAGGTGCGCACATCGGCGACCAGGACGGGCTCGGCGCCGTGTATTCGGCAAACCTGATCGGCTCCAACTCCACGTCCTCCAAGGTGCAGTTCGCGGTGATCGTCGCGACGCGCGCCGGTGTAACGGTCGTCATCTTTGCGGTCGACCCGGCCGACATCAAGAACTCGCCGCACGGCATGCCCGAGGCGCAGTCGTTCGATTACATGTGCTCGGAGTTCCGCTGGAGCTCTTGACCGTGGACGCCGGGCTCCTCGCCTTCATCGGGATCTCGGTGCTCCTCTCGGTGACGCCTGGCCCCGACATGGCTGTGGTGACCAAGAACGCGCTGGCTCACGGGCGACGCGGTGTCGTGCTGACGACGACAGGAATCGCGCTCGCGCTTGCGATCTGGACCACCGCAACCGCGGTCGGACTGTCAGCGCTGCTCCGCGCATCGGGCGAGCCGCTGTTCGTGCTCAAGCTCGTGGGCGCCGCTTACCTGGCGTACCTCGGTGTGCGCACGTTGATCGAATCCAGGCGCCGGCCGGCGGACCTCATGGCCGCTGCGCCCGCGCCCGCGCCTGCCCACGCCATCTTCCGGCAGGGCTTCCTTTCCGCCATCTCGAACCCCAAGCTCGGAGTCTTTTTCGTGACGTTTCTGCCTCAGTTCGTGGCTCCGGGCCAGGCGGTCCTGCCGCGATTGTTGTTGCTCGGCGTGATCTTTGCGTTGATCGGATGGACGTGGATGAACGCCTACGGATTACTTGTCACACGCATCCGTGACGTCATCACAACGCCGCGCGTGCGCCAGTGGATGGAGAGAGTCACCGGCGTGGTCCTCTTGGGCTTCGGCGCTCGCCTCGCCGTAGAGCGCTTCTAGGCCTGACCGGCGTCGCAGGGGCGGCTGGGTTCAACCCAGCCGCAACTTTGTCCCCTTAGCTCACCAGTCGCGGCAGGGCTTCAGCTTTCTTGATTAAGTCACATCGATATACCGGAATGGGAGCAGCGCCTGCGGCGTAGCCGCACGCGCGATGAGGGAAAACCATCCGGGTTTTCCCTCATATCTACGTAGTCTCTGGTAGGTCGAAGGAGATGTCGTAGACGCCTCCGCTGAGTTTGGCGTGGTGTATCCAACCCATCTTTCTCAACAGCCCGAGCATCTGCTGGTTCTCGGGCAGGACGATGAGGGAGAAGGTCTTGATTCCATGCTGGCGAGCGACCCTCGCCAGGATGGTGAGCAGCGCCCCTCCGAGGCCGCGATGCTGGAATTCGTCGATCACCGCGACAGCGACTTCCGCGACAACGGTACCCACTGCGCGGTCGTAGCGCGCGACCCCAAGGATGCGCTCCTTGCCGGACGGCCGGTGCGACGTGGCGACCAACGCGAATCGATCGTTGTAATCGACGACGGCAAGCCGGTGGGCGAGCGCGTCCGGCATGCGCTTGAGGGGTGAAAAGAACCTGAAGTACACGGTCCGCTCCGACATCGCTGCGACCGCTTCGTGGAGCAGCGGCTCGTCCTCCGGCGCGATCGGCCTGACGTGGACCTTCGTTCCATCCGTCAACTCGAGAACGCGAGGCTCGAAATTACCGGTCGACGGCACCGCTACAAGGTAACTGGCCTATACGATCCGCGGTGCATGCTCGGCTCGAAGCCCCAGCGGTGGCG
>DATHDR010000090.1:0-30678 GCA_035318965.1 Verrucomicrobiia bacterium
CGGCGTAGGTTGAAGACAGTGTGCCGGCGGGCAAGGTCGAGCATCTCGTCTTCGTCGAAGAGATCTCGCTTCTCACCCAGCTGCTTGCGCAGATGGCAGAGAGCGGAGACCAACTGGTAGCCGATCTCACCTGAGCGCAGAGCAGCCGCCACCTTCGGCAGCGATTCCAGCTGTTCTCCGACACAGAGCCGGTCAGCCGCTGAAGTCACCGACATATCGCAGGTGCGTCCGATCCAGGATGCCGCAGTGATGTTGCCACTGACCAGGTGCTCGCCCGCCTTCTGGGCGTCGCGTGCACTGGCGCAGAACTCGCTCTCGAGCGCGTCAATGCCTGAACGGAGCTCTTTGATGTCGACCTGGCGATCCTCGCGAGCTTGAAACTCGCGGATCGCCGTCATCAGTTTCGAGAGGGGTGTGCCCCCTTCCCCCAACATGAGGAAAGTTTACCAAACATACGTTCGCGTGTCAAGGATTAATTTACACAAGCCAGTCCCACCCCACCGTGACTGTCCCCACCCGAGCCCCGCCCCAATTCCCTTTTCCCAGTCCTTCCGCACCGTCCCTTCAGACCTAGACTGGGCGCTGTGATCAGCGGGGCTCACGTGATCGTGTACAGCAACGATGCCGAGGCGGATCGGAACTTCTTCAACCACATCTGCGGGTTCGAGTCGGTCGACGCCGGCGGCGGTTGGTTGATCTTCCGCCTGCCCCCGGCGGAGGTCGCCTTTCATCCCGCCGACGAATACAGGAACGAGCTCTATCTGATGTGCGACGACCTCGAGGCTACCGTCGTAGGCCTTAAGCGAAAAGGAGTTGTCACCACGGGAGACATTGAAGAGCGCTCGTGGGGGCGGATGGCTCACATCAAGCTTCCGGGTGGCGGGGTCTTGGGAATCTATCAGCCGAAGCACCCTCTTCCGCCGTCGGAGCCGATTACAAAAGACTGACCGCGCCGCAATCAACCTCTGACAGCGCCGCCTCATCGTGATGCTCGATCCACCGAAGGATCGAGAAATTCACAAGAGGTGCGTGCGATGAATCCGTTTGCCGCCGTCGCAGTCAAGACCGTCGGAGCGGCCAGTGCCGCCGTTCTGTTGAGCCTGGGCGTGGTCCAGGCCGCGAGCCCCAGTCCAAGCCCGACCCCGACCACCGATCAACGATCCGACCGCCGCGCAGTAGCCAGGGCGGTGCTCGAGTCCGAAGCCGCCGTGCTTGGGCTCACGCCCAAAACGCTGCGCGAAGACCTACGGAAAGGTCAGAAGGTGTCTGACCTCGCCAAGGACAAGGGGATGACCAAGGAGCAGTTCGCAACCAGGCTAGTCGCGAACGTGAAGCCCCGCCTGGCGGCGCTCGTCGACCACAAGGTCATCACGCAGGTGCAGGCGGACAAAGTGATCGACCGGATCTCCAACGGTCACATCCCGTTCTGGGATGGCCTCCACCGCACAACCCCCAAGTAATCTCCTCCCCTAGCGAGGGCCTGGCGCAAGTCAGGCCCTCCAATTTCATGGCCGCGTCCGTACCCGCGCGGCCATCGTGATCTGCTTCCACTTCTTCCGCTCCTCGATGCGGATCCGCGCGTCGGTCTTGGCCGCCACCGCCCGCAGCTCCCTCTGCAGCTTCCGATAGCTTTGAAACCGTCCCGCATCGAGACTTCCAGCAGCCACCGCCTCCTTGATCGCGCACCCCGGCTCCGTCGCGTGCGCGCAATCACTGAAACGACAGCGCAGCGCCAGCTCCTCGATGTCCTCGAACAACCCACCCAACCCGCCTTCCCCTTCCCAAAGCTGCGCCTCCCGCAGCCCCGGCGTGTCGATGATCATCCCGCCTTGCGGCAGCTGCACCAGCTGGCGGTGGCTGGTCATGTGCCGCCCCTCGCCCGAGCTGTGGATCGCCCGAGTGCGCATAAGGTCGGTGCCCACGATCCGGTTGATCAACGTCGACTTGCCGGCTCCTGACGGTCCGAGCAGAACGCCCGTCCGCGCCGGCTGAAGCTCGCGCAAGATCTCGTCAACGCCATCCCCTGTGACCGCGCTCGTCACCACGACCGGAGTGCCCATCGCGACAGCCTCGAGCGCGGCGCGCAGCTCCTCTACAGACTCCGCAACGTCGGCCTTCGTCAGCAACACGACGGGCATTGCGCCGCTCTGCCACGCGATCGTCAGATACCTCTCGATCCGGCGCGCGTTAACGTCCGTCGCCGCCGCCACGACAAACGCCACATCGATATTCGCGGCGAGCACCTGTTCACGCGTTTCAACTCCGGCGGCATGGCGTGAGAACGCGGTTCGCCGGTCGACGACGCCATGGATCACGTCGACCGGCTCGCGCTTGACGACGGCGACCCAGTCACCAACCGCGGGCAAGATCGACCCGTCGTTGCGCACGTGCTTTCCCACCGACGCCCGGCTCGCACCGGCGCCGTCGTGCACCAGGTATTCCGAGCCGTAGTCGGCGACGACCCGCGCGGGCACGCCCCCATCCAGGGCGAAAGGTTTGAACTTTTCGTCGAAATATGAGTCCCAGCCCAGCAAGGCCAGCTGCGGACTGAAGTAAATGGACAACGCGAAATCCTCCGGTGAAGGACGAGCGGGCGGTATCGGTCCGCCCAAACCAGGAGGACTGCTTCTTAGAAGCGCGCTCCGGAGGCGGCCGACGGCCGGGAATCGGTCATTGCAAGCTCAGTCATTCGAACGCCACCTCCTGTTCTAGATTTCGTGGCCGCAGCCTACCACTACTTGCTCTTAAAGTCCGGCTTGCGCTTTTCTGTGAACGCCTTGATTCCTTCCTCCGCATCTTCGGACACGAACACGCGCCCGATCGCCTCGCGCTCGATCGCCAACCCGAGGTCCATCGGCCCGCCGTAGCCCTGGGTGATCGCCAGCTTGGCGTGTCCGATTGCGACCCCGGGACCGGCCGCCAGCTTGGCCGCGTACTCGATCGCGCCTGCGCGGCAGGCGGCCGCGTCAGGAAACAGCCGGTCGACGATCCCGATGTCTTTCGCCTCAGCCGGCTTCAGCGTGGTGGCGTTCGCGATCAGGTCCAGTCCCTTGGATAGCCCAACCAGTCGCGGCAGCCTCTGCGTGCCGCCCGATCCCGGAAACAGCCCAAGGTTCACCTCCGGGAGGCCGATCTGGTAACCGCCCTCGGCCGCGAACCGCACGTCGCAGGCAAGTGCGAGCTCCAACCCGCCGCCGAGGCAGTGTCCAGCTATCGCAGCAATGAAGACGAGAGGCGTGTTCTCCATCTTCCGGAACGCCTCGTGTGCCATGAGAGCGGTCATGAATCGCGACCTCGGGCTGCCCGCAGCGAAGGCGCCTACATCAGCGCCGGCTGAGAAGAACTTCTCTGAGGCGCTCGCCACGACAACCGCCGACTTGATGCTCAGGTCGATGCGTGCATCGTCGATCGCACTGGCGAATTCGCGCAGGAACGCGTAGTCATAGCTGTTGGCCGGCGGCCGGTCGAGGACGATGACTCCGACGCCGCCTTCTTTCTCGAGCCTCACTGACATCCCGCAGCCCTCCAAACGCCCAGAAGCCGACGACACCGATAATTGAAGCACTGACATTAAATCCGACCGAAGAGGGGTGCCGTATCAAATGGCAACGATGATCATCGAAGGCGAGAGGACCAGCGCCGCGTCCGGCAAGACGTACGAGGTCCGCAACCCGGCTACCGGCGAAGTCGTCGACCAGGTGCCCGCCGGCGGGCCGGCCGACGTCGACAAGGCGGCGCAGGCCGCACACAAGACTTTCGCGACCTGGTCGAAGCTTCCCGCCAACCAGCGACGCGAGATCCTGCACAAGGCTGCGCAGCACATGCTGGGGAAAGTCGAGGAGATCGCGACGATCCTCACCAAGGAGCAGGGCAAGACGATCCTGGAGTCGCGGCTCGAAGCGCGGCGGTTCGGCGAGAACATCGCGTGGTTCGCCGATCTCGCGGACAAGGTCCACGGCCAGCACGTGAGGCTCCCCGACACGACTACCTACGGCCTTGTGGTGCGCAAGCCCATCGGCGTGTGCGGCGCGATCGTGCCCTGGAACTTTCCCCTGACCCTCGCCGCCAACAAGGTCGCACCCGCGATCGCCGCCGGCAACACCGTGGTGCTCAAGCCCGCCAGCACGACGCCACTGTCGACGCTCGCCTGCATCGAGGCCTTGATCGAGGGCGGCCTGCCCGAAGGCGTGGTCAACGTCGTGCTGGGTCAGGCGACCGGCGAGGCCATTGTCGAGCACCCGCTCATCCGGAAGATCGCGCTGACGGGCTCGACGCCCACCGGCAAGCGAGTCATGGCCAAGGCCGCCGAGCAGCTGAAGAAGGTGACCCTGGAGCTTGGAGGCAGCGACCCGTGCATCGTGCTCGACGACGCCGACCTCGAGGGTGCCGCTCGCGCAATCTCGGTCGGCCGGTTCTTCAACTGCGGCCAACAGTGCCTGTCCACCAAGCGGCTCTACGTCCAGGAAGGGGCGTACGACGCGCTCATGGAGAAGCTCGTCGCGCGTGCATCCAAGCTCAAGCCTGGCAACGGTCTCGACAAGGACACCCGCATGGGACCGATGCACACCGAAACCCAGCGGGCGGAGGTCGAGGCGCAGATCAAGGACGCGGTCGATCGCGGCGCCAAGGTCCTATACGGCGGCGGCCGTCCAAAGGGCGCCGAGTACGACAAGGGTTGGTTCATCGAGCCGACGATTCTCGTGGACGTCCCGGACGGCGCTCGTGTGTGGACCGAGGAGGTCTTCGGCCCGGCGCTGCCGGTGCGCAAGATCAAGGACCTCGACGAGGGCATCCGGCTGGGCAACGACACGCCGTTCGGCCTTGGCTCGTCGATCTGGACCGCGAACATGGCGTCGGCCTATCGCGCCGTCCAGGAGCTGGAGGCAGGCTACACGTGGGTGAACGCCCTGGTGATCGCCCACGACGAGCTGCCCTTCGGGGGCACCAAGCAGTCTGGCTTCGGGAAGGAGCACGGAGTCGAGGCTTTTCTCCAGTACACCGAGGAGAAGTCGGTCGTCTATGGCGGTGTCGGGTAGGTAACCCTGGTCAGTAAGGCGACTCTGTGAGGGTTGGCGTCGGCGTCGTCGGTCTCCTCATCCTGCTGGCGGGGGCGGTCTTCGCCGGGCAGGGGCTCGGCTACATCCCCGGCAGCTTCATGACCGGCGACGTCAAGTGGTTCTGGATCGGCGGCGCGATGGTCGTGATCGGCCTGGCGCTGGGCGCCGCGGGGTTTATCAGCTGGCCGAGACGGAGCAAGACCTAGGCGGTTCGTCCGTTGAGCCGGTCCCATTGCGACTGACACTCGACGCATCGCGTCGCAGCCGGCTGGAACCGGAGCCGCTCCACCGGGATGTGCCGGCTGCAGCCTTCGCAGATGCCGTAGGCGCCTTCCCGCAGCCGCTCGAGGGCACGCTCGACCTGTTCCCGGTTCTGGTCGAGGAGGTGTACCAGGATGTCGGTTGTCTCGCGATCGGATAGGGCCTGCGCCAGGTCTGTGTCTTCGGGAATCCCCGTGATCACGCCGCCCGTCACGTCGTTCAATGGCCGGTGGAGCCCTGCTTCCTCACCGCACTGGGCGGCCAGCAGCTCTAGCTGTCGACGGTCGGCCTCGAGCCTCTCTTCTGGAGCGTTCTCTGGTCTTCTGCGAATCGCCATTGACAATCCCCCCTCCAAACTGACTTTCCGGCCAGGCGACGTTTGGATTCGTCAGACACAACGCATGCATCAAGGCGCGTACCCGGGTCGCGCACAATTAGTCGCTTGATGCCGCCCCCGCCGCAATCCCCCGTCAAGATTCTTGCCGTCGTGGTGGCCCTGGTGGCGCTCGCCGGTTGCCAACCGGCTCCGACCTCCCGGCCGGTGCCGAGCGTAGCGCAGATCGGGAGCGAACTCAAGTGTTCAAGCGGAGACACTGGCCTCACCGACGACCAGGCGGGTTGGGGATTCTGCCATCCGGGTACCTGGAAGTACCTGGAACGGTCGCAGACGAGCCTTAACCCTCGAGGCCTTGATCTGACCTTCGACATCACTTACGTGCCAAACCCTCCGGTGGCGTGCCCCCAAAGCTCCCCATCGCCTCTCGCTTCTCCGCCTCCGTCTCCGAGTCCGTGCTCGGGCGATTTCGCTTTCATGATCATCTCGACTTACGAGCGGGGCAACGCGTCAAACCTGTCCGGCTGGCAGCAAACGAACCTGACCAGTCCGCCGCCGGCGGGCGAGAGCATTTCATGGGGCAACGCGCTGGAGGCAACGAAATTCGCTGATGGGCGTCGAATCGCGCTCACGCCGCACCATGTGGTCGTTCTTGACCTGCACTCAGGTCAGGGTCGTCTCAACCTCGAAGTAGAGATGTCCAGCCGGCTGAACACCTGGAAATTCACTTACTAGAGATCTCCATCTGGACAGGGCATTCCCTGGGGTGGAGCTTAGCTAGGCCTCTTGAACAGGGACTGCATCTTGATCGCCAGTCCCATGTCGCCTTTGATCTTGAGCTTGCCTTGCATGAAGGCCGCAGTTCCGTCGAGCTGGCCGGTCATGATCTTCACCCAGTCGCCGGCGTCGGCGAGCAGCGTGAGGTTGGCGGGCTCGGGGGGCTCGCCCTTCCCGGACTCGGCAGTGCCGTCGTGGATCTTCACCCACCACTTGCCGCCGGCATCACCAGACAAGTCGAACTGAATGGTCGCCTTGGTGCTTCCTGCCTTCTCGGGAACGATGTACTTGGGCAGCGCCTCGACGATCTGATCGGGTGACAGCTGGACTTCAGACATTCGCTCCTCCTGAGAGATCGGCCGAGGTGACTCGATTCATGTTAGTCCGCGACAATGCCGGGATGGCGACAAGCGCCGCATTGACCGAGGTGGTGGCGGGCGTTTTCGAGCTCCGGCTGCCGATTCCATTCGAGGACGGGCTCGTCAATGTTTTCCTGTTCGTCGACGGCGCCGAAGCGGATCTCCTGGATTGCGGCATGAACTCCGACGAGTCGGTCGCGGAAATCAAGCAGGCGATGGCCCAGCTCGGCGCCAAGCGCCTGCGCCGCCTGGTCGTGACCCACATCCACCCCGACCACTACGGCGCCGCGGGATCGTTGGCCGGCGAGGGCATGGCCGACCTCTACATCCACCGGCTCGAAGTACCACTCGTCCACCCGCGCTACGTGGAGCTCGAGCACCTGGTCAGCGAGGTGCGCACGTACCTGCTGGTGAACGGTGTGCCGGCCGATGACGCCGAGGAGCTAAGCAACTCGCAACGCGCGCTGAGCCAGGTGGTGAAGACGGCGGAACCGTCAGTGCAGCTGGACGGCGCCGAATCGCTGCACCTGGGCCGGCGACTTCTGCGCGTCGAATGGACGCCGGGGCATTCGCCCGGCCACATCTGCCTCTACGACCGTGAGGACGAGCTGCTGTTCGCGGGCGACACCTTGCTGCCCGAGCTCTCGCCGAACATCGGGCTGCACCCGCAGAGCACGCCCGACCCGCTCCACGAATACCTCGACGGCCTCCGCCGGCTCGCCGCCTACGAACCGAAGCTCATCCTGCCTTCGCACGGCCGTCCCTTCACCGATGCACCCGCCCGGGTCACGGTGCTGCAGGCGCATCACAAGCGGAGGCTCGACCAGATCGTGGAAATAGTCGGCCGCGGGAAAAAGACCGGGTGGGAGGTTGCGCTCGATCTGTGGGGCCCGCGCCAGAATCTCTACGAGAAGCGGCTTGCTCTCCAGGAGGCGCTGGCGCACCTGCAGGCGCTGGCCGTCGACGACCGCGTGAGCAAGTCGGTCACGCCCGAGTCTGTGCGCTGGACGCCCGCT
This sequence comes from Verrucomicrobiia bacterium, assembly GCA_035318965.1. Lineage (GTDB taxonomy): Bacteria > Chloroflexota > Dormibacteria > Dormibacterales > Dormibacteraceae > Palsa-870. The sequence goes on from DATHDR010000090.1 coordinate 7,805, forward strand.
TGATGCCAAGCGGGAAGAGCTCCGCGGGGTAGCACCCGACACCGACGACGCCAGGTCCGGCGTGGGCTCCGACGACCGGGCCCAGCGGCTGGATCATCAACGTCTCCGCGATGGGTTCGAGGTCCCGGCCGATCCGCTCGGCGTCGGCCTCGGCGTCGGCGTGGCCGACGATGACGCAGACGCCGTGTCCGCGGTCGACCTCCCGTGTCAGCTCCACGATGTGGTTCAGCGCGCGCTCGAAAGTCCGCACGCGCTGCAGCGGGGTGACCTGGCCGTCCCGGATGCAGAGCACCGGCTTGACCTGCAGCACGGAGCCGAGCAGCGCGCCGGCGCGTCCGATGCGTCCTCCACGACGCAAGAACTCCAGGGTGGCGACAGAGAAGTAGGTCTGCACGTGCGCTCTCATGTTGAGGACCTTGGATTCGATCGCCTCCACGTCGGCGCCTTTCGACGACATCGCCGAGGCGGTCAGCGTGACCAGCCCCAGGGACATCGAAACGAGCTGCGAGTCGACCACGCGGACACGCTTGGGATCCGTCATGTCCGCACCCTGGCGCGCCGACCCGTAGGTCCCGCTCAGCTTCTCAGAGATGTGGATCGAGATCACGCTCTCGTGGTCGGCCAGCAGAGCCGAATAGGCTTCCGCAAATCGGCCGGGTGAGGGCTGCGACGTGGTGGGGTGCGTGGTGACGCCCGGGAGCCGGCGATAGAACGCGTCAGGTGTGATGTCGACGCCGTCGAGCAGCGTCTTGCCGTCGAAGTTGAGCGTCAGCGGGACGACGGTGATGGAGTGCGACGCGGCCAGCTCACGCGGAAGATCGGCTGTCGAGTCGGTGACGACGGCGACGGTCACTGGTCAAGCCCGCGCCGGTCGATCATCGGCGGATCGTCCTTGCGCCGATTTCTCCGGAAGAACCGCAGCTCGATAGGCCTGATCGCCACCAACATCACGATGACGAGAAAGGCCGTGAAGACGGCGATGACGTAGTAGCCGAACCCAACCGCCATGCCGAGCGATGCGGCCACCCAGATCGATGCGGCGGTGGTCAGGCCGTGAACGTCACTGCCCTGGCGCATGATCGCCCCCGCGCCGAGGAACCCGACCCCGGTGACGATCTGGGCGGCGATGCGCGTCGGGTCGACCCTGGTCCCGAACTCAGGCAACAGCCCGAGGGTCGTGAACATGCACGCTCCGACTGCAATCAGCGCCATCGTCTTGATGCCGGCCGGATGACCCCGCAGCTCTCTTTCGGTCCCCAGAGCCAGACCAAGCACGAGGGCGACGACAAGGCGGAGTCCTAGGTCCGCCTCTCCGCCGGATAGAGGCAGCTGCTCAGCCTCGGCCGGGACGGCCCCCGGGTTTGTCCTGCGCCCCGGGCTCATCTTTTGCACCCGGCTCGTCCGGCAGCTCGGGCAGGTCAAGGCTGTTCACGAAGTCGCGAAAGACCGCGAGACGCTCCTCGTCGACCGGGGTCTCAGCCTTGTCCTTGTCTCCGCCATCCTCGTCCGCCTCGGGGATGATGCCCGCGGTTTCCATCACCTCCGTGGCGACGAAGATCGGACACTCGACCCGGACAGCGAGGGCTATGGCGTCCGACGGGCGCGCGTCGAAGTCGAGGTCGCGGCCATCCTGCTTTACGTACAGGCGGGCGTAGAAAACCTGGTCGGCGAGCCTCGTGACGACGATCCGCTTGACGCTGATCCCGAGGTCGCTGAAGGCGGTGGCCATCAGGTCGTGGGTGAGGGGCCGGCCCAGCGGGTTGCCGGAGATCTTGGTCGCGATCGCCTGGGCCTCGAACGACCCGATCCAGATCGGGAGGTAGCGGTCGGCCTCCTTCTCCTTGAGGATGACCAGGTGCTGGGCGGTCGGCATGTGTATCCGGATGCTGTCGACGGACACCTCGATGAGGTTTTTCATCCTCGGTTCCACTATACCTATCAGACCTTCAAGGTCCCGAGATTTGGCCATGCCGAAGCCCCCCGTAGAATCCGAACGTGGCGAAGGGGAAGCGGGGGCGTGTGGTGCTGATCGACGCCCACAGCCTCATCTATCGGGCGTTTTTTGCCCTGCCGCCGATGAGCACCTCGGACGGCCAGGTGACCAACGCGGTCTATGGGTTCACGTCGATGCTGGCGATCGTGCTCGCCTCGCGGCCCGAGTTCGCCATCGCGGCTTTTGACGTCGGCGCGCCGACCTTTCGCTCCAAGGAATACGTGGAGTACAAGGCCGGAAGGCGAGCAATGCCAGACGACCTGCGCCCTCAGATTGAAAAGGTGCGCGAGGTGCTGGAGAGCTTTTCCATCCCGATCCATGGGATCGAGGGTTTCGAGGCCGACGACGTCATCGGCACGCTTTCGCGGCTCGCGGAGGAGCGCGGACACGCTGTCACGATCGTTTCCGGTGACCTGGATTGCCTGCAGCTGGTCAGCGAGTCGGTCGAGGCGCTGGTGCCGAGGCGGGGGATCACCGACACCTTTGTGTACGGCCCCGACCAGGTCCGCCAGCGCTATGGGTTCGAGCCGGCGCAGCTGATCGATTTCAAGGCACTGCGCGGTGACACTTCGGACAACATCCCGGGAGTCCCCGGCGTCGGCGATAAGACCGCGGCGAAGCTGGTGCAGGACTTCGGCAGCATCGAGGCCCTTCTCGAGCGTATTGACGAGCTGCCCGACGGTCGGCTGAAGACATCGCTCAAGGCCAACGCGGACCAGGTGCGGCTCGGGAAGCGCATGGTCACCATCGTTCGCGACGTGCCCGTCGAGCTGGAGCTCGAGCGCGCTCGCTGGACGCGATACGACTACGAGAAGGTCCGCCAGGTCTTCGACAGGATGGAGTTCAGGCAGCTCCTCAGCCGCTTCCCGCCACCCGAGCAGGCGCCGGTGCAGCCCAGCCTCGCGTTCGAAGCGGCGCCTCAACCAGCGGGATTGAAGGTGGTCGAGGACGCGACCGAGGCGGCGAGCCTCCTCGACGGCTCACCCAATATCGGCGTGTTCGCGTTCACGGACGGCGCCGGCCGCGCCGCGCGAGTCCAGGGCCTCGGCGTGTCCACAGGGACGAACACCTTCTACGTCGCGGGCCAGGACGCGATGGATGCGGTCGCGAGCATGCTCTCAGGCCGGCCGATCGCCGGCCACGACGCGAAGGAGACAGAGCTCGCGCTGCGCTTGCTCGGCGGGGGAAGGCGCGACTGGGTCTTCAGCACATTTCTCGCGGCGTACCTGCTGGGTGCGGGCTCACGCGATCCACGCCTCGAAGACCTCGCCCGCGAGTTCCTCGACGTCACCCTGGTCAGCACCGAGCAGCTGTTGGGCACCGGCCGTGCTGCCCGCAAAGCCGCTGATGTTCCGGTCAACGAGGCGGCAGAGTTTGCGGCTCGCAGGGCAGAGGCCATCCTCAACCTGGGACCGCGACTCGAGGCCGAGATGCGAAATCTCGGCGTGGACTACCTCTTCCACGAAATCGAGCTGCCCCTGGCGGGGGTCCTGGCTGACATGGAGTCGGAAGGCGTAGCGATCGATGTGCCTTACCTCAAGCAGATGCAGGACGAGCTGGGCGCGCAGCTGGCCGCAATTGAATCGGAAGTCGAGCAGGTCGCCGGACAGAAGTTCAACCTCAACGCCCCGCAGCAGCTGGCGAAGGTGCTGTTCGAGGATCTGCGGCTGCCTGTTGGCAAGCGGACGAAAACGGGCTACTCGACGGATGCGGACACGCTGGAATCGCTTCGCGAGAAGCACCCGATCGTCGGCCTCATCCTCGAGCACCGGCAGCTGTCGAAGCTCAAGTCCACCTATGTAGACGCCCTGCCCCAGCTGGTCGATCCGATGAGCGGTCGCGTCCACACGTCATTCGGCCAGGCCAGCACCGCCACGGGCCGGCTTTCGTCCTCCAACCCAAACCTGATGAACATCCCGATCAGGAGCGAGCTGGGCCAGCGCATCCGCCGCGCGTTCAAGGCAGGGCGACCCGACCACGTCATGGTCTCGGCCGACTACTCGCAGATCGAGCTGCGCATCGCAGCGCACCTCAGCAGCGACCCGAAGCTGCTTGGCGCATTCGCCGCCGGACAGGACATCCACACCGCGACCGCGGCTGCCGTGTTCAAGATCCCCATTGAGTCCGTCAACCCGGACCAGCGCCGGCTGGCCAAGGTGGCCAACTTCGGGTCCATCTACGGGCAGGGTGAATACGGCCTGTCGCAACAGCTCGGGATCACAGGCGACGTGGCAAGGGAATTCCTCGCTCAGTACTGGTCGACCTACTCGCGCCTCAAGGAGTACCTCGACGAGGTGCGACGAAAGGCGCGTGAGGAGGGGTTCGTGGTCAGCGCGACCGGGCGGCGCCGCGCGATCCCCGACCTTCGGTCACCCAACTTCCAGCTGCGCAGCGCCGCCGAGAGGATGGCGATCAACTTCCCGATGCAGTCGCTTGCGGCGGACATCATCAAGATCGCCATGGTCAGGCTGCAGCGCGAGATCGAGGCGGACCAGATCGAGGGCCGCATGTTGCTGCAGGTCCACGACGAGCTGCTCTTCGAGGTGCCGCGCTCAGAGGTCGACCAGTTCGCCGAGAAGGTGCCCCGCATCATGACGGGGGCCTACGAGCTCGAGACGGGGATCGAGGTCGAGACGAAGGTCGGCCCCAACTGGGCGGACATGAAAAAGCTCGCTGTCGTCCGTGCCTGAACTACCCGAGGTGGAGACGATCGTCACGGACCTGAGGCCCCATCTTGCCGGCCGCACCATCGTCAGCTGCGATCTCCTGTTTCCATCCATTGTTCGGCACCCCGAGCCGGAGGTCTTCATCGACAGCGTCGCCGGCAGGCGAATCGCGGACCTGAGAAGGCGCGGGAAGTACATCCTCATCGACCTCGAGAACGATCTGTTGCTGGTGGTCCATCTCGGGATGACCGGGCAGCTCCGCCTCGTCGATGCCAACAAGCCGCTTGAAATACACACGCACGCGGTCTTCATGCTTGATGACGGTCGTCATCTGCGCTATCGCGACCCACGACGTTTTGGACGTCTGCTGCTCGGCACCGAGGAATCACTGCTCGCTTCGAAAAAGCTGCCGCGACTCGGTCCGGAGCCGATCGATCCGACGTTCGCGGCAGACGAGCTGTATCGGCGCCTGCGCAAGCGCCGAACCGCGTTGAAAGCGTTCCTCCTCGACCAGGGAGCGGTTGCTGGTGTCGGCAACATCTATGCCGACGAGTCGCTGCACCGCGCCCGGCTCCGCCCGGACCGACTGGCCGGCAGCCTCAGCCGCAAATCCGCCCATCGCCTTCACGAGTCACTTCGCGATTCCCTCCTGGTCGCCATCGCGAACCGGGGCAGCTCGGTCGACACGTACCGCGATGCCTGGGGAGAGATCGGAGGGCAGCAGGAGAAGCTGCTGGTCTACGGCCGCGCGGGCGAGCCCTGTTTCACATGTGGGCGGCCACTCGCGTTGATTCGCATCGCCGGCCGTAGCACCGTCTTCTGCCGCCGTTGTCAGAAATAAGGTCTCGCCTGTTCGCGATCGTCGGCCTGTCTGTGGCGTTCGTCGCGATGACGATGGCCATCACGGCTGGCCTCTTCACGACCCTGGACCAGCAGGTCGCGCAAGCGATGCATAGCATCTGGCAGGAATCGCTGCACCCTTTGTTCCAGCTGATCGCGGAGCTGGGCGGGATTGAGGTGACGAGCATCCTGATGCTCGCGCTCTTCATCTATCTCTTGCGCGGCGGGTTTGGCGCCGATGCGCTCGTCGTCGTCGCGTTCGTCGGGGCTGTCGCGCTCGAGGTCCTCTACAAGTCCTTGCTGTATCACCCCGGCCCGCCCCTCTCAATTTCGCATCACGACGGACCGAGCCTGACGGGCCAGTTTTCCGACAGCCTCGGTAACAGTTTTCCAAGCGGCCACATGGTTCGCACCGTCGTCGTGTACGGCCTCCTGGCCTTCGTCGTCCGGCGTCTGTCGCGGTCTCGGACGCCGCGATCGCTCGCCATCCCCGTCGCGATCGCGATCATCGTCCTGATGGTCGTCGACCGCCTATACCTCGATGTCCACTGGGAGTCGGACGTGATCGGCGGCCTCCTCCTCGGCGGCCTCGCCCTGGTCGCGGCGACGGTCTGGCTGGATCGGCCTCGAAAAGCCGAGAATTAGGGCGTGGGGGAGCGTGCAGTGTTGATCATGGTCACGACCGGCGGCCGGAACGACGCCGAGCGGCTCGGTGAGGGATTGGTGGTCCAGCATCTGGCCGGCTGTTGCACCGTGGTGCCGACAGTGCATTCCGTGTATTACTGGGACGGCCAGCTGAAGCGGGAGCACGAAGCGCTCCTGCTCGTGAAAACCGTCGAATCGAAGTCGGCTGCCGTCCAGGAATACGTTCGGAGCCACCACGACTATGAGCTTCCCGAGATCCTCCAGATCGCCGTCGAAGGGGGTTCTCCGGCTTATCTGAAGTGGCTCGAAGACCAAGTGGTCCAAGAAGCGCACTGACTGTTAAGTAAGAACTTAGACTCTGGGGCTGGGTGGCGACTCTAGCCGACGAAAGGGACGATTCCAGCGGCACGAAAAAGCGCCGTCGGCGCCGCGCGCGGCGTGAAGCCGAAGCCGCAGCCGCCGCTGCCCTGATGCCGGCCGCCAACGGTGACGGAGACGTGGACGTAGACGCAGCCACCGTCCCGCTTGCGGAGATTGCCGCGATAGCTGTGCTCCCGGAGCCCGAGCCCAGCGTCAACCAGGCGGTGCTCATGCCGCCGCCGGTGCTCGAGCCGGACGATTTCAAAGATCTCCTCGGCCAGGCGGTCGGCCTGCGGCTGGACTCCGTCTCGCGCGAATTCGGCGGCAACGACGAGATGCACGTGACCGCGCTGAGGGATGTCTCGCTCGAGATCGGACCCTGCGAGTTCGTCTCTGTCGTCGGCCCGTCGGGCTGCGGCAAGACCACGTTGCTCTCGCTGATGGGAGGCCTGGACCGGCCGACCAGCGGGCACGTTTACGGAGCCGGACTTCCGCTCGGCGAGCTTTCCGAGCGCGACCTGGCCGACTACCGCCTGCAGCGAGTCAGCACGATCTTCCAGGCCTTCAACCTGATCCCCTCCATGACCGTCGAGGACAACGTGGCGCTACCGCTGACGCTGGCAGGGATCGAGCTCGACGAGCGTCGAAGGCGGGCGCGCCACCTCCTCGCGCTGGTTGGGCTGGAGCATCGCGCCCGCACTCGCGCACGCCTGCTGTCCGGCGGTGAGCAGCAGAAGGTGGCGGTGGCGCGGGCGCTTGCGAACCGCCCAGGCTTGATCCTCGCCGACGAGCCGACGGGAAGCCTCGACTCGACCGCGGGCGAAGGCGTCCTGAATCTTCTTGCGGACCTCAATCGTCGCGGGGCCACCGTGGTGCTGGTCACACACGACCCCGAGGTCGCGCGACGAGCGCGGCGCGTCATCCGGATGATCGATGGACGTGCGATCGAGCTCGAAGGTGGGAACCCCACGGTGCGCAAGCAAGAGCCGGTCGATCCCGCGCCGCGGCTCCACTGGCGGGACACCCTGAAGGTCGGGGTGGGCAGCGCGGGCCGGCGGCCTCTCCGCACGGCGCTCACCACCACCGGCGTGGCCATCGGCATCGCGGCGATGAGCTTGATCGTCGCGCTCGCGGGCGGCCTGCAGGGCGCGCTGAGCGCGCCGGCGCTCTCGACCAGCCAGGTGCACCAGGTCGCGGTCTACCCGGCAGCGGACGCCAGGGGCGGCGCGTTTGACAACGGCACCCTGTCCACGCTCGCCGCGCAGCCTCATGTGCGGGCGGCCTGGGGCCAGGTGGCGATGAGCGGGACATTCGCCTCCGGGACCCCGGTCGCCGCGGGCGCGACGCCACCGCCTCCATCCTCCGGGGCCCTCGTCTCCCTGGCGCCGGTCGGGTCGTCGAGCGGTACCCTCGCGCTCAGCGCAGGCCGGCTTCCGCGATCGGACGTGGCCAAGGAAGTGGTGCTCAGCGACAGCGAGGCCGCCGCGCTCGGGTACCTGTCGCGCGGGGCGATCGGCACCCAGGTCACCTACAGCGCCGCGTCCGGTGCGCTGCAGGTGCCGGGCTCCTCGCGGAACCCGGTCGCGAAACCGCTCGACCTGAAGCTCGTCGTCGTCGGCATCGTGTCGGGCAACGCGATGCCGGCCGGAGCTCCCGGTGGCATGGCGCCGTATGCGACGGTCCGGGACTACTGGGCGGCGCTCGCCCGGACCAATGGCTGGAAGGGCGGCGAGTATTCGACGATCACCTTGCTGGCGGATTCAGGGCTTGCCGTGGAAGGCCTGCGCGCGCGTGTGGAGGCCCTCGGATTCCAGGCGCAGACGTTCGGCGACCAGTTCCGCAGCTTCGAGGACCTGCTGGGGAAGATGCGCGTGGCGCTGCTGGGGCTCGCGCTCGTGGCGTTGCTGCTGGCCTGCCTTGGTATCGCCAACACGATGTACACCGCGGTGCTCGAGCGGACCAAGGAGATCGGCGTCCTCAAGGCTCTGGGCGCCCGCGCGCGGGACGTGCTGCTCATCTTCGTCGCCGAGGCCGCGGTCATCGGACTCGCGGGAGGCCTTGTCGGAATTCTTGTCGCCGTCGGGCTGGGCCGCCTTGGCAACAGCGCGGTCGACCGGCTCACGCAGTCCGTGTCGAGCGGCAGCTTCGATGTATTCCGCACAGACTTCGCAGTCGTCGCGGCGGGCCTGGTGCTCGCGATCGTGCTCAGCACGGTGAGCGGCCTGCTCCCGGCCTTGCGCGCCGCTCGCCAGGATCCCGTTAGAGCTCTTCGATACGAATAGGTGGTGAGGCCTTGCGAGCTTCCACCTACCCGCTGATCGATGCTGACGACGCTGCTGCCCTCGTCCTGAAACACACGCCCGTCCTCGGCATTGAAAAAGTTTCCCTCGCTCACTGTGTTGGACGCGTTCTGGCGGAGGACCTGGTTGCGCCCTCGTCGCTGCCCGCGTTCCCGGCCAGCGCCGTCGACGGTTACGCGGTCCGAGCTGCTGATGCCGGTAAACAGCTGCGGGTGGTTGGCGAGTCGGCCGCGGGCAGGCCCTTCGACGGCAAGCTCACGCCCGGAAGCGCGGTCAGGATCCTGACCGGCGGAGTGCTGCCCGACGGCGCCGATTGCGTGGTGATGGTGGAAGACGTCGAGGAGAAGGGGGACCTTGTCACCGTCCCGACATCGCTCAAGCCAGGAGTGAACTTTCACGCGCCCGGCGCCGACCTGCGCGCCGGCGAGCGGGTGGTTGTAGCCGGACAGCAGCTTGGCCCGGCGGAAATAGGGCTTGCGGCGGCGCTCGGCTTCCCGAGGTTGCCGGTCTACCGGAGGCCGCGTGTTGCATTGATGTCGACCGGCGACGAGCTGGTCGAGGTGGGGGGGAAGCCCGGGCGCGGGCAGATCCTCGACTCAAACCGGTGGGCCCTGCTGGCCGTCCTCCGCGAGGCCGGCGCCGATGTGAGGGGCCTTGGAATCGGGCCCGATGAGCCCGACGCGTTGCGCAAGCTCGTCGTCGAAGCCCTTCGGGAGGTCGATGTGCTGGTGACATCAGGCGGCGTCTCGGTCGGCACGCACGACCTCATCAAGCCTCTGCTCGAATCGCTCGGCAACGTGCACGTCGGGCGGGTCAAGCTGAAGCCCGGCAAGCCATTCACTTTCGCGACACTGCCCGAAGGCAAGGTTGCTTTCGGGCTCCCTGGCTTTCCCGTCTCCTCGCTCGTGACGTTCGAGGTGTTCGTCCGCCCGGCGCTGCGCAAGATGCAGGGATTCGCCCAGCTCCAGCGTCCGACGCTGCCAGTCCGCCTCGGCTACGACGCACGCGCGACGGCCGATCGCACCGAGTACCAGCGGGTGACGTTGAAGCGCGAGGGGCGGGAGCTGGTCGCCGAAACCACCGGGTCCCAGTCCTCATCGCGCCTCATGTCGCTGGCGGGAGCACACGCTTTGGTGCGCATCCCGCCCGGCGATCAGGGAATCAAGGTCGGAAGCACCGTCGAGGCGATCATCCTGTCCCTACCGTGACTTACGGCCCTGGCCGGCTGCATCCTGGAGATCGCCTTTGATATCGCGAACAGTCCGCTTGGCGTCGCCAACCTTCTGCCGTGCCTGGCCTTTGAGCTCCTCTTTACGGTCGCCTGTGGCCTTGCCTTTGATCTCTTCCGCCTTGCCACGAATCTGATCTTTCATACATAGGTAACGCCGGGTCGAATCGATCTGGCAGTCGAACGTTCGTTCGCTTTAGAATTAATGACTCCAATGCCCTCCAGCTTTCGTGTCGACGCACCCTTCAAGCCGGCCGGCGACCAGCCAGAAGCCATCAAGCAGCTGGTCGATGGCGTGCGCTCGGGCCTGACTCAGCAGGTCCTCGCGGGGGTCACCGGCAGCGGCAAGACCAACGTGATGGCGTGGGCCGTCGAGGAGCTGCAGCGGCCAGTGCTGGTTCTCAGCCCGAACAAGACGCTGGCCGCCCAGCTTTGCGCAGAGTTCCGGCGGCTGCTCCCGGACAACGCGGTCGAGTACTTCGTCAGCTACTACGACTATTACCAGCCCGAGGCCTACATCGCGAGAAGTGACACGTACATCGAGAAAGACTCGAGCCGGAACGAAGAGATCGATCGCATGCGGCACTCGACGACCCAGGCCCTGCTCACGCGGCGTGACGTCCTGGTCGTAGCGAGCATCAGCTGCATCTATGGCATCGGCGCCGTCGAGGACTACATGGGCGAGTCGCTGCACGTCGAGAAAGGCCAGGCGATCCGGCGCGAGGTCTTCCTGCGCAAGCTGACCGAGATGCTCTACGAACGCAACGACTACGACCTGGCACGGCTTCGCTTCCGGGTGCGTGGGGATGTCGTCGACCTGGTTCCCGCCAACGAAGAAAAGGTCTATCGAGTCGAGTTCTTCGGTGACGAGGTGGAGCGCATCCAGGAGCTCGACGCCGTGACGGGCGAGATCCTTGGCGCCCGCAACGACTTCACGATCTTCCCCGCGTCGCATTACGTGACGCCCGCGGACAAGCTTCGGCTTGCGATGTCTGACATCGAGGTGGAGCTCGACGAGCGCACCAAGTGGTTCGAGGAGCATGGCCGGCTGCTCGAGGCTCAACGGCTGCGGCAGCGCACCAACTTCGACCTCGAGATGATGCGCGAGACGGGCACGTGCGCGGGCATCGAGAACTACTCCATGCATCTCACGCGCCGCAAGCCCGGCGACGCTCCGTACACGCTGATGGACTTCCTGCCGGACGACGCGCTGATCTTCGTCGACGAGTCACACGTGGCGGTGCCGCAGATCGGCGGCATGCTGGGCGGCGACCGCTCGCGCAAGGCGGCTTTGGTCGAGTACGGGTTCCGCCTGCCCAGCGCGTTCGACAACCGGCCGTTGAGCTTTGACGAATGGGAGGAGCGTGCGCGCGACGTCGTCTATGTGTCGGCGACTCCAGGTCCTTACGAGATGCGCCGCTCGCAGCGCACGGTCGAGATGGTCGTGCGTCCGACCGGCCTGGTCGATCCGACAGTCGAGGTGCGACCCACCGAAGGCCAGATCGACGACCTGCTCGCCGAGGTGAAGAAACGCGCGGAGCTCGGTCACCGCTCGCTGGTGACAACTCTTACCAAGCGATTTGCCGAAGACCTGGCCGACTATCTGCGCGAATACGGGGTCAAGGTGCGATACCTCCACTCCGAGCTCGACGCGATGGAGCGCATCGACGTGCTGCGCGACCTTCGCACCGGCGCGGTCGACGTGGTGGTAGGCATCAACCTCCTTCGCGAAGGGCTCGACCTGCCTGAGGTCGCGTTCATCGGCATCCTCGACGCGGACAAGGAGGGCTACCTCCGTGCCTACAGGTCGTTCATCCAGACGATCGGGCGGGCCGCGCGGAACGTCGAAGGTCACGTCGTCATGTACGCGGACAAGATCACCGACTCGATGCGCCAGGCTCTCGATGAGACCGAGCGCCGGCGCAACAAGCAGATCGCCTACAACGCGGAGCGCGGCATCACACCGGAGACGGTGAAGAAGGCGATCTACCAGCTCGAGATCAACCAGAACGACCTCAAGGCGGACGCGGTGGAGATCATGGCCGGCGCGGGCGTGCCGCGCGAGGACTTGCTGGCGATCGTGCGGGACCTGGAGAAGGAGATGCGCCGGCTGTCGAAGGAGCTGCAGTTCGAGGATGCCGCTCGGGTGCGTGACCGGATCATCCTGCTTCGGAAGCGACTATCGGGCGAGGTGACGGGCAAGGAGAACGACGGCGACGTCGCGCTCGCCATCGCCGCAGCGCCCAAACAGAAGACGATGGTGCGCAACTATCGACCCGGCCGGCGAGGCCGGTGAGGAACGTCAAGCGCGCCGAAAGTTTGCTTGCGGCGAAGCCGGACGGGTGGATGCAAACGCTCGGCGCTCGCATCACCGAGGCCGAGCCGGGTCGTGTCGTGCTGGAGCTCGAGGCAGGGCCGCAGCATCGCCATGGCGGCGGGGTGGTCCAGGGCGGAGTGATCACTCAGATCGCTGATGCGGCGATGGGGATGTCGCTGGGCACGCTCCAGGAAGACGGGATGTGGAATACGACCATCGAGTTGAAGATCAACTTCCTGCGCCCGGTGATCGAGGGGCGTCTGCGAGCGGTCGGCCGCGTGATCGAGATGCGGCAGACGCTGCTGTTCAGCGAGGCTGACGTCCTTGATGAGGGTGGTCGCCTGGTCGCTCACGCATCGTCGACATGCATGCCGGTCCCGGAGGGGCAGGGCCGATGAGTGAGGTCAAATCAGCGTCCAGGGCATGGACCTGGCTCGGCCTCCAGACCGTCGAGACCGCGGACGGCACCGCAACCGTTGAGATGAAAGCCAGGGAAGACATGGCCAACCACTCCGGTTTCGTACACGGTGGGATGATCAGCACCCTGGCTGATTCGGCCATGGGGCTGTCGGTGCGGACGCTGAAGCCGGGCGTCGTACGGTCGATGAGCTTTGATTTGAAGCTCAGCTTCATCTCTGCTGCCAGGATCGGCGAGACGCTTCGGGCAACAGGACGAGTGATTCATGCCGGTCGGCGCACCGTCGTGACGGAGTGCAGGGTTGAAGGGCCAGACGGGAAGCTGGTCGCCACCGCGAGCGGTACGTTTTCGGTAACCAGGGAAAAGGAATACTCAAGCTCGGCCCCCTCTCACCAGTCTCCCCCCAAGGGGGGAGAGGACAAGGAACAGACCTAACTCATGCCAACTGACCAGATCACGATCCGCGGAGCGCGGGAGCATAACCTGAAGAACGTCACGCTTTCGATCCCGCGTGACAAGCTCGTCGTGTTCACCGGGCTCTCGGGCTCCGGAAAGTCCTCGCTTGCCTTCGACACGATCTACGCCGAAGGGCAGCGCAGGTACGTCGAATCCCTCAGCGCCTACGCGCGGCAGTTCCTGGGTCAGATGGAAAAGCCCGACGTGGACACCATCGAAGGACTCTCGCCCGCGATCTCGATCGATCAGAAAGGAACCTCGAAGAATCCTCGCTCGACGGTGGGGACCGTGACCGAGGTCTACGACTACCTGCGCCTCTTGTATGCGAGGATCGGCCACCCTCATTGCCCGGTGTGCGGGCGCGAGGTCCGCCGCCAGACCGTCGACCAGATGGCCGACCACGTCGAGAAGCTGCCCAAGGGGACGCGGGTGATGGTCTTGGGCCCGGTCGTCAAGGGTCGCAAGGGCGAGTACCGCTCGCTGATTGACGACGTGCGCAAGTCCGGGTTCGTCAGGGTGCGAGTTGACGGCAATCTGTACGAGCTCACCGAGCAGATTCCGCTCGACCGGAACAAGAAGCACGACATTCAGGTCGTGGTGGACCGCATCGTTGTCGGGCCGGAACAGCGGACGAGGCTCGTCGAGTCGATCGAAACTGCGGCGCGGCTTGGCGGAGGCCTGGTGATCATCGTCCCGGACAAGGGCGACGAGATTCAGATGTCGATGGACTACGCGTGCCCGTACGACGGCACCAGTGTGTCCGAGCCCGAGCCGCGCAACTTCTCGTTCAACAGCCCGCACGGCGTGTGCCCGACCTGCACCGGGATCGGCTTTCAGCTCGTAGTCGACGGAGACCTTGTCGTGCCCGACCCATCGCTGTCCCTTCGCGAGGGAGCGATCGCCGCGTGGAGCCGATCTCAGTTCTTCTACCCGGAGCTGCTCGAGTCGGTCAGCAAGTACTTCGGCATCGACATGGACAAGCCGTGGTCGAGGCTGGCGAAGCAGCAGCGCGACGTCCTGCTCAACGGCACAGGCGACAAGAAGATCCGGTTCGGCTACAAGAACCAGTACGGGCACTCGCGCTGGTACGAGGCGCCTTTCGAAGGCGTGATCGCCAACCTCCAGCGGCGCTACCAGGAGACGCAGTCCGAGTACTTGAAGACGGAGCTCGAAAGGTACATGTCGGACAAGCCCTGTCCGGCGTGCAAGGGTCGCCGCCTCAAGCCCGAATCGCTCGCGGTCACTGTCGCGAACCACAACATCGCCGAGGTATGCGTTCTGCCGGTGAGCGCTGCGATCGGCTTCTTCGACAACCTTGAGCTGACCGATCGAGAGCAGCTGATCGCTCGCGGGATCCTGAAGGAGATCCGCGAACGTCTGCAGTTCATGATCGACGTCGGGCTCGAGTACCTCACGACCGAGCGTGCGGCCAACACCCTCTCTGGCGGCGAGTCGCAGCGCATCCGTCTAGCCACCCAGATCGGCTCGAAGCTGATGGGGGTGCTTTACATTCTCGACGAGCCTTCGATCGGCTTGCACCAGCGCGACAACCGGCGGCTGATCAACACCCTGCTGCGGCTGCGCGACCTTGGCAACACTCTGATCGTCGTAGAGCACGACGAGGAAACGATCCGTTCGGCCGACTACATGGTGGACATCGGGCCGGCTGCAGGGGAGCACGGCGGCGAGATCATCGCCGCGGGTACGGTCGAGCAGGTGTTGCGCGACCCGAACTCTCTGACGGCCGCCTTTCTGCGTGGAGATCGCGTCATCCCGATTCCGCCGCGGCGGCGTGCCGGCACCGGCAAGCGCCTGGTGATTCGTGGAGCGCGCGCGAACAACCTGAAGGGCATCGACGTCGCGATTCCTTTGGGCGAGTTCGTCGCAGTGTCAGGCGTAAGCGGTTCGGGCAAGTCATCGTTGGTGACGGACATCTTGAGCCGCAAGGTCGCCCAGCACTTTTTCAGGGCGAAGGACCGGCCCGGCCCGCACGACGCGGTCGAAGGCCTCGAGCATATCGACAAGGCGATCGACATCGACCAGTCGCCCATCGGGCGCACGCCGCGATCCAACCCGGCCACCTACACCGGGATGTTCACCTACATGCGCGAGCTGTTCGCGCAGCTTCCCGAGGCGAAGATGCGCGGCTACAAGCCAGGGCGCTTCAGCTTCAACGTTCGCGGCGGCCGGTGCGAGGCGTGCCAGGGCGACGGGATCATCCAGATCGAGATGCACTTCCTGCCCGACGTGTACGTGCCGTGCGAGGTCTGCCACGGGACTCGCTACTCGCGCGAGGTGCAGGAGGTGAAGTTTCGCGGCCACTCGATCTCCGATGTTCTCGAGATGACTGTCGACGAGGCCGTTGAAGTCTTCGAGAACGTGCCCCGGATCAAAGTGAAGCTGAAGACGCTGCAGGACGTGGGCCTCGGCTACATCCGGCTAGGCCAGCCGGCGACCCAGCTGTCGGGCGGTGAGGCGCAACGGGTGAAGCTGTCCGCCGAGCTTTCGCGCCGTGACACCGGGCGGACCCTGTACCTGCTGGACGAACCGACGACGGGCCTCCACTACGCAGATGTGGAGCGTCTGCTGGTCGTGCTGCACCGCCTGGTCGACCACGGCAACACGGTGGTCGTGATCGAGCACAACCTTGACGTGCTCAAGACCGCGGACTGGCTGATCGACCTCGGACCAGAAGGCGGGGAGAAGGGCGGCTATGTGATCGCGGAGGGGACGCCTGAGCTGGTGGCGGGGAATCCCGAATCCTCGACCGGCCAGTTCCTGCGCGCGCCGCTGGCGAAGGCAGGGCGGCGTCCGGAGAAGTCGAACGGCGCCATACGCGCCCGCGACTCGAAGCGCCGAACGCCCGCCCGTCGCGTCAAAGTCGCCGTCTGAAGACCGAAACCTCATCAACAACTTACGGGGCGCTGATGCGCGTCCCGGGCTTCGCCCGCCTGTACGCCGGCCTCCTGCTCGGTCGGGTCGCCGGCTCGATGGTCACGGTGACGCTGGTCCTCTTTGTGCTGGCCCGCTACCACTCCCCGCAGCTCGCCGGCGCTACCGCTTTCTTCAGCCTCTTTCCCGGCCTTGTGGTGTCCCCGGTCGCGGGCGCCCTACTCGACCGGCACGGCCGCGGGCGGCTGGTGGTGCTCGACTATCTCACCGCCGCTGTCACCGTGGTGCTTCTTGCGGGGCTGTCGGCACGCGAGCTCCTTCCCTGGGGAGCGCTGCTGGCCATCGTCAGCTTCGCCTCACTGACCAACCCGCTCAGCAACTCGGGCGCTCGGTCGCTGTTCCCGTTGATCGCGCCGCGTGCTCTCTGGGAACGAGCGAACGCGCTCGACAGCAGCGGTCACGTCATCGCGCAGCTTGTGGGGGCTCCGCTCGCGGGGGTCCTGGTCGGCGTCCTTGGGCCTGAGTGGGCGCTCGCCGCATGCGGCGTGGTTTTCGCCGCGGCCGCGGTGGTCATGCTCCGGCTGCCTGAACCGACCTCGACCGCTGTCATCGACGGATCGATCCTTTTGAACGCCTGGCGCGGCCTCCAGTACGTCATGCGCAATGCAACCTTGCGCGGCCTGGCGATGACGCTGATCACGTTCAACCTGAGCTGGGGCATCCTGGCGATCGCGGTCCCGGTGCTCCTCCTTGATCGTCTCCACGAGGGACCGGCGACCGTCGGTTTCGTGTGGGGCGTGATGGGCGCAGCCGGCCTGGTCTCCGCGCTAATTGCCGGACGCATGTCCAGCCGCGGGCGCGAGAGACATCTGATGTTCGTCACCATCCTGATCAGCGCCGCGGGCATCGCGCTGCTCCCGTTTGCGACCGCGCTGCCGGTCGTCCTGCTCGCGATCATGATCTTTGGAGCGGCGAACGGGCCGTTTGACATCGGGTTGTTCACCCTTCGTCAGAGACGGACCGACCCGGCGTGGTTCGGCCGGGCGTTTGCGGTGTCGATGTCGATCAACTGGGTCGGGACGCCGGTCGGCTCAGCCCTGGCGGGGACCCTGATCGGCTGGTCCCTGAACGTTGCCCTCTGGGCGGCGGTGCTGGCGGCGTTGGTGGCGGCGGTGTTCCCGCTCCTCGCGGTGCCGGCGCAAGACGACTAGCGCGGCCTGAGGAAAAAGACGCCGATGCCGAGCACGAAGACCAGGAAGAGCACTCCGATGATCACAAGGAAGATCAGCACGAGGTGGGCGGCGCCGATGATCATGCCGGCCGTCGCCATGCCCATGCCCCCTTCTCCCGTCTCCTTGATCTGCTTGCGCGCCATATAGCCGGTGATGACCGCGATCAGGGCGACGGTGAAGCCGCCGAGGCCGGGAACGATGTGCGCGAAGAACGATCCGATCCCCGTGGCCAGGCTGACGATGGCCAGCGTGTTGGTGCGCGTCCCGGCGGCCGGCGTGTAGGTCGGACCCATAGGTCCGGGCGGGACCGTGCTGGTGGGTGCCGACTGCTGGCCGGCGATCTGCGTCGGCGTCGCCGAAGGCTGAACCGGAAGCTCGCTGGGCGTGGTGCTCATGAGCCCGAGTGTACGGCTTCCTACAATCGGATTCCGATGGCGATAAGTCTCGAAGAAGCGGTCAAGCGGCGTCTGAAGGCCGTACCCGACGGACCTGGCGTTTACCTGTTTCGAGACAGCAAGACCCAGGTCATCTATGTCGGCAAGGCGCTGCGCCTGCGTGATCGCCTGCGCTCGTACTTCACGCCTGGCTACGCGCCGACCGCCCAGGTGGCCGAGCTCGTGCGAAAGGCGACGGACTTCGAGTTCGTCACCACCGCCAACGAGGTGGAGGCGCTCGTCCTCGAGAACAGCCTCATCAAGAACTACAGGCCTCGTTTCAACATTCGACTCAAGGACGACAAGAACTATCTCTACCTGAAGCTTCCGATTACCGAGGAGTTCCCGCGCGTCCACTACTCGCGCCGGGTTCAAAACGACGGTGCCCAGTACTTTGGCCCTTACACCTCCGCCCAATCGCTGCGCGGAACGGTCAAGTCGATCCGCCAGCTTCTTCCTTTCCGGACGTGCTCGGACGAGATCTTCAAGCAAGGCAAGGTATGCCTGGACTTTCATATCAAGCGTTGTCCGGGCCCGTGCGAGAGGCGCATCAGCCCGGAGGATTACAAAGCCCGAATCAACGAGGTTGCGCTCTTCATGGAGGGCCGCTCGGATCTTCTCGTTCGTGAGCTCAAAGAGCGGATGGATGACGCGGCAGCCAGGCTCGATTTTGAGAATGCAGCGCGTTATCGCGATCAGCTCCAGTCGATCGAGCGCATCGCCGACCGCCAGAAGGTCCTCACGCACAGCCGCGACGACCAGGACCTGGTCGCCTATGCGCGTCACGGTCGCGAGGTGTTCGTGGAAGTTGCGTATGTCCGGCAGGGCAAGATGGTCGGCCACGACGGGCATGCGCTGGATGGCGCCGCCGACGCGGCCGAGGGCGAGCTGCTGCGCGGCTTTCTGCTCCAGTACTACGCGAGCGCGACGCACGTGCCGCGCACGGTGATCTTGCCCGGGCCCGTTGACGAACCCGACCTCCTGGCCGGGTGGTTGGGGCAGAAGCGAGGCGGCCCGGTCACGATTGAGATCCCTCAGCGCGGGCGCAAGAAGGCGCTGGTCGCGCAGCTGGCCGAGACTGCGGCCCAGGAGCTCGAGCAGCTGCGCATCCAGGCCGAC
The DNA here is from genome assembly GCA_035318965.1 of Verrucomicrobiia bacterium. GTDB lineage: Bacteria > Chloroflexota > Dormibacteria > Dormibacterales > Dormibacteraceae > Palsa-870. Next base: position 26,705 of record DATHDR010000090.1, read on the forward strand.
TACGACCGCAGCAGGACCGAGCCGATGCTCGCCGCCCTTGCACAGGCGCTCGAGCTGGAGATCCCGCCGAAGCGGATCGAGTGCTACGACATCTCGAACATCCAGGGCGACTCAGCGGTAGGAGCGATGGTCGTGTTCGAAGACGGCCGTCCGCGCAACGATCACTATCGACACTTCAGGATCAAGTTCGTCCCGGGCCCCAACGACTTCGCGATGCTGCAGGAGGTGCTGCGTCGCAGGCTCGAGCGGCTCGAGTCGTCGCAGCGCCGCGAGGAAGCGGACGTGGTGGGCGACCGCTCGTTTACCAGCCGGCCGGACCTCATCCTGATCGACGGAGGCCGCGGCCAGCTGAGTGCTGCGCTCGAGGTGCTCGAGGCGGCGGGGTTCGCGGACATCCCGACCTTTGCGCTGGCCAAGGAGCGCGAGGAGATCTTCGCTCCGGGCCGCGCTGAGCCCATCGTCCAGGAACACAACTCGCCTGGCATGTTCCTGGTCCAGCGGATCCGCGACGAGGCTCATCGCTTTGCGATCACCCATCACCGCAAGGTTCGCTCGCGTAAGGCGCTGACGTCGCCGCTGGATTCGGTGGAGGGCATCGGCCCGGCGCGCAAGCGCGCGCTCCTGCGACACTTCGGCTCCGTGCAAGCGATCCGGGACGCGCCCGTTGAGGACATCGTGAAGCTCGGCGTGCCGGAGCGCCTGGCGAAGCGTTTGAAAGAAACGCTGTGACTCTGGTCATCGTTGGCGGCGGGACCGAGCCCGAGCTTGAGGAGGGCCTGGGCGTCCTGCTCGACTCTGGCTTTCAGCTCGCGCGCTGGCTTTCGCCCTGGGACGAAGCCGACGCCGTGCTGCCGCTGCGGGGCGACGCGGTGTCGCTGCTGAAAGATGCGGACGCTCAAAACATCCAGTACGTGCTCGTTCACGTCGGCGCCGGTGATGGACGTGCCGGCGGCAGCCACGATCGTGCCCATCATCGAGTCGACGTTGCGCAGCTGCGCGAGCTGGCGCACCAGCTTCGCTCCCGAGAGCGCCTGCTCATCACGTGCCTCGCCTTCGGATACAAGAACGGCATCCCGGACGGCGCCTCGTGGGTCGTCGACGTCAGGCTGCTCGAGAACCCGTACTGGGTCGACGAGCTGCGGCCTCTCGACGGTCGCGATCCGCGCGTACGCGACTACGTGATCAAGCAGCCGGCGGCCCAGGAGCTGCTGGAAAACCTGGAGACGACGCTGCGCGCCGCGATCCCGCACTACCGCGAACGCGGCCGCTCTCATTTGACTGTCGCGTTTGGGTGCACCGGTGGCAGGCAGAGGTCGGTGTCGATGGCGCGCGAGATGGCGGCTCGCCTCGAAAGCGTCGATGGCATCGACGTCGAGTTCACCGCCCGCGACATTTGACCCGGGCGCTCGTGCTGGGCGGCGCGGGATTTATCGGAGTCGCCGCGTGCAAGGAGCTGATGCGCCGCGGCGTGGAGACCATCGCCGCCGGCCGGAAGGATCGGCCTTACGGCGTGTTCACCAGCTATGTGACGATCGATCGGTTTGACGAGGAACAGCTAAAGCAAATGCTGGACTCGGTGCAGCCTGACGTCCTGCTGGACCTCGCGTGCTTCACGCCGGCGGAGGTCGAGGTGGCGATGCGAATTTTCGAAGGCGAGCGCTATGTCTTCGTTTCCACCGGCGTGTACCCGCACCTGAACGGCCGGCCCGCTCGCGAAGAGGACTTCATCCCGCTCGAGGGCGACCCGCCTGAAATGCTCGATTACCTCGAGGGCAAGCGCTGGTGCGAGACCGTCCTGGCGCGCAGTCACGACTTCCCATGGACGGTGATCCGGCCACCCGCCGTTTTCGGACCGGCCGATCACACCCTGCGCATCGCGGCGTACATCCAGCGGGTCGAGGACGGCGGTCCGGTTCTCGTGCCAGAGGAGTCTTATGAGCGGCAGGCCGGCCTGGCGTGGGTCAAGGACATCGGCTACGCGTGCGCGCTGGCTTGTGATCTACGCAAGGACCTGACGCGCAAGGCGTATAACGCGGCCTTCGATGGAGTGAGCGTGCGGGATCTCATCGAAGGCATCGCGCGGGCGACGGGCAAATCCGCCCGCTTGCATCCGATGCCGTTCGAGCAGCTGCCGGACGGTGCGAGCCCCTACGGACCGGATCCGAGCCGATCCGCGGGATACGTTCTCGATCGAGCGCGGAAAGAGCTCGGTTTCGAGCCGTCGGCGCTCGAGGATGCGCTGGCCGAGACGCTTGCCTGGTACCGAGTCGCGCGGCCGTCGCATCCTGGCTATGCGAACCGAGCCAAGGAGCTCGCGCTTGCCGGCGCCGCGTGAGGTCCTCGCCGCCCGGCTGAGGTCCCAGGCCAATGCGTGCGCGGAGCTGGGTTCGCCCTTCTACGCGTCGCTCCTCGAATTCGCGGCCGCGGACCTGGAGGCGGGCGGTCCGGTCTGGGACGTGCTGGACGGCTATGAAGCCGAACACGAGTGGGCAGCTCTCGCGCTCCGCTTGATGGGCGCAGTCCACCGTCTGGTGCTAAATGAGACCCTGCCCGAGCTGGCGCCGCACTACCCGTCGGTCGGCGGAGACGGCGACGCGCCGGCCGCGTGGCCGCTCTTCAGACAGGCGCTGATCGACCACCCGGCAGAGATTGGCCGCCTGGTCTCGCGTGGATGTCAGACCAACGAGGTCGGCCGAAGCGCTTCTCTCCTGGGAGGCTTCCTCGAGGTGGCGCACCGCACCGGCTTGCCACTCCGCATTCTCGAGATCGGCGCCAGCGCCGGCCTCAACCTGCGCTGGGACCACTACCGATACGAATCAACAGAGGGCGCGTGGGGCGAACCCACTTCGCCCGTGCGCTTCGACCACGCTTTCGAGCTTTCACCGCCGCTCAACCGGTCAGCTGACGTGGTCGAACGGAAAGGGTGCGACCTCAATCCCGTGGATCCGACGTCGTCCGAGGGCGCGCTGACGCTTCGCTCCTTCATCTGGGCCGACCAGCTGAGCCGCCTCTCGCTGCTGGATGGCGCGATCAAATGCGCCGAGGAGGTGCCGGCCGAGGTCGAGCGCATCGACGCCGCGGCGTTCCTCGAGCGCGAGCTGACGGCGCATCGCGCGGGGATGGCGACGGTCGTATACCACTCCGTGTTCATGCAGTACGTAGGCGCGGAGGGCCAGGAGCGGATCAAGCGAGCCGTCGCGAATGCTCCGGTCCACTATCTGACCATGGAGCCGGTCGAAGGAACCTTCGAAGTGCGGCTGGGGGGCGAGCTGCTCGGCACGTCGGGCCCGCATGGGACGCACGTGCGATGGCTGCGATGAGGCGGTTCGCGCCGTACGCGGTCGCGATCGGCGGCGTGATCGCGATCACCGCGGCCATCGAGCTCATCAATTCGCTGGCGCCTATCCCGGGTCTCTCCGCTCTGTACCTGCTCCTGGTCCTTTGGCTCGGGGCGCGATGGGGAAGGGGCCCGGCGGTCGCCGGCAGCGTCGCCGCCTTCTTGCTCTACGACTTCTTCTTCGTTCCGCCTGTGGGCACTTTCTCAGTCAGAGGCCCCGCCGAGCTCCTCGAGCTCGTCGTCCTGCTCGCCGTCGCCCTGGTCACAAGCCAGCTGGCCGCCTCGCTTCGCCGCAGCCAGGCGCGGGCCCAGGCGCTCGCCGAGGAGTCACGAGCTCTCTACGAGCTGGCCGCGGCAGCTCTGCGCTCGTCGGATATCTCGGTGGCCCTTTCGATGCTGAGCCGGCGCGCCACCGAGCTGCGTGGCGTCGGCCGTTTCGCGTTGGTGGCCGTTGACTCGGGACAGCCCAGCGCCTTGGCCGGCAGCGAGCTGAGCGCCGGCGAGCTCAAGCAGGCGTTTTGGTCTCACGAGCACGATCGCCAGGTCGGCGTCTCAGTTCGCGACGGCGCGGTCAAGCGGGTGCGACCACATCCCGGCGCAACGGAACCGGCTTACCTTCCCCTGACCAGCGGCGTCG
>DATHDR010000091.1:0-10380 GCA_035318965.1 Verrucomicrobiia bacterium
CCATTCGCCTTCGAACTCCACCAGGCGCCCTGGCTCGACGCGCGACAGCCGCACTGTCGAGTTGAGTGTCTGGCCCATCGCCTTCGACAGGTACTGGTACTTCGCGCCCACCTTCCCGCGCTCCCCGGCAACGATTCGCGACTCTTTCATGTCGCTCTGCCACCGGGGCCAGTTCTCCAACTCCACGAGATAGTCGAACACATTCTCGACCGGCGCACGGACGATTCCTGTCACTTCAACGTTGACCATGTCGCCTCCTTGGTAGGGGAGCGTACTGCACTCATGAAACGGACGGTCCTGAGTGTCAGCGGGCGCAAAATTGGGCGGTTCGGCGCGCCGCGCGGTTTGGCCGCGGCGCGGAGCGAGCGACCACCGGGGTGCCGGCCTGCGTTAGCTGATTGACCTCCCCGGGACCTCCCGAGTAGGATCACCGCCGCTGACGGTGAAAACCCCGCAAGAAACTAAATCGGTCGCCGTCAAACAAACCAGACGCCGTAGATTCGGAAAAAGGAGGTGAAATGCAGATGTTGAGCCTTTACATGAAGCTTCGCAGCCTTACGACCCGTCAGGAAGGCCAGGGAATGGTTGAGTACGCCCTGATCCTCGTCCTCGTGTCAATCGTGGTCATCGTCATCCTTCTTACGATGGGCAACCAGATCAAGAACGTGTTCTCGAACGTCGTAGCCGCTCTCGGCTAACGAGAACCAAACGTAGTAGCACCTTCAAAAAGAGAGCCCCGCGAAGGGGCTCTCTGCTTTAACAGAATCGACCGCAAACATGGGGGACGATCGCGGTCCCCCTCGCTACAATGCGAACACTCATACGTACCCAATGACCCGGAGGTGACTTAGTTTTGGCCGTCGCACCAGCTCCAGCACGACCGCGACCAGGCGGTGGACGTCTTTTCATCATCGTCGGTTTGCTGCTCGCCATCCTCGCCGGCGCCGGGGTCTTCTTCCTCGGTGGAACGATCGGTGGGAGCGGAGGCATCGGCGGCGCGCCGACAACCACGGTGGTCATCGCGAAGCAGCCCATTGCCATGCGTCACGCGATCACTGCGTCTGACCTCGAGACCACGAAGGTCTCGGGCAGCTTCACCAGCGTCAACAACGTGTACGCGAACACGAGCGACGTCGTCAACCTGATCGCCCAGATCCAGATCAGCAAGGGATCGGTGATCACGTCGGACATGCTCGCCAAGGACGTCGGGTTGGTTTCCGGAGCAGCTCCGGCCTACCTTCCACTTGCCAGCGGCTACGTCGCCATGACCATCCCAACGGGTGAGCAGCAAGGAGTCGCCGGCCACATCACGCTGGGTGACTACATCACTGTCGTCTCGTCGGCGAACCTCACAGTGTTCGCTGTCGGCGCCGCAGCACCAACGGGGCCACCCAAGGTGATCACCAAGACCATATTCACTAACGTCCGCGTGATCGGACTCGGCCCGGCCGTGGCCAACGTTCAGCCGGCCGGCGGCGCGACCACTGTCGGTGGCACAACTGGTCCGACCGGAGGCGTCGTCTCCAGCCTGACCATCGAGCTCACCCAATGTGACGCAGAGTTTTTCACGTGGTTCCTCAACAACACCACGATCCGCTACACGCTCGAGTCGTTCCACGACTACCTGACCCAGCCACCAAGCGCTCCAGACCCCACCTGCCCGTCAGTTCTGTCGGCCCAGGGCGTCAGCCAGAAGGCGGTCGAAGCCAGGTACCATTTCACGGCCTTGTGACGTCCAGCGTTAGCTGAGATGGGTCTACTCGACCGCGTCAAGCAGAACCAGACAGCTCCACCCGGGGCGGTTGGGGCGACCAACGGCCCCGCGGTGGGAACGGTCCCTGGGGCCACGTCGTACGGCGCCACGACCGCGATACCGGTCGCCCAGACCTCGCCGCCGGTTGCCACCGCTCCGCCGCCCAGCCTATCAGCGCGCGCGACGGCTGCTGCCGGCGGGGAGCTCACCCCGGCCTTCACTGCGGCCAAGGTGCAGATCCACGCCCGCCTGATCGAGAAGTACGCGGACCAGATCGACTCGAGCAACAAGTCTGGCGTTCGGGAAAAGATCCTCGAGCTCGCCGAAGAGTACTTCCGGACAACGGCGATGACCATGACCAAGAACGACAAGGAGCGCCTTGTCGACTCGGTCCTGGACGACGTCCTCGGTCTCGGTCCTCTCGAAGCGCTGCTGGCCGACCCGTCCATCACCGAGATCATGGCCAACCACCCGAAGCAGATTTACGTCGAGAAGGCCGGCGAGCCGACGCTCTCGGCGGTGACCTTCGAGAGCGAGCGGCAGATGCGGCAGGTCATCGACCGCATCGTGAGCCTGGTGGGCCGTCGCGTCGACGAGTCGACCCCCATCTGTGACGCGCGACTCAAAGATGGCTCGCGTGTCAACGTGGTCATTCCGCCCATCGCGCTCAAAGGCCCGTGCCTCACGATCCGAAAGTTCGCCAAGGAGAAGTGGGGCCCGGCCGACGTCGTCAACCGGTTCCGGTCGTCGAGCCCGGAGCTCATGACGTTCCTGCGTTCGTGCGTGCGCGCGCGCTTGAACATCCTGGTTTCTGGAGGCACCGGCTCCGGTAAGACAACGCTGCTCAACATCCTCTCGTCCTTCATCCCCGAGACCGAGCGCCTCATCACATGCGAGGACGCGGCGGAGCTCCAGCTCCAACAGCCGCACTGGATCCAGCTCGAGTCACGTCCGCCAAACGTCGAGGGCAAGGGTGCAGTCCCGATCCGCGAGCTCGTCAAGAGCTGCCTGCGTATGAGACCTGACCGCATCATCGTCGGTGAGTGTCGTGGCGGCGAAGCCCTCGACATGCTGCAGGCGATGAACACCGGCCACGATGGTTCGATGTCGACGCTGCACGCCAACAACCCGCACGAAGCGCTGGTCCGGCTCGAGACGCTGGTGCTCCAGGCCGGCCAGGACCTGCCGTCGCGAGCCATCCGCGAGACGATCGGGTCGGCGATCCACTTGATCGTCCAGCAGTCCCGCTTGCGTGGTGGCGTGCGCCGCATCGTGAGCGTGGCTGAGATCGTGGGCATCAAGGATGGCGAAGTCCAGTACCAGGAGCTCTTCCAGTTCAAACAGATCGGCGTCAACGCTGAGGGCAAGGCCGTCGGTTACCACACCGCGACCGGTCTTCTCCCGATGCGAATGGAACACCTCAGGGCGGAGGGCGAAGACGTGCCCGAGGGCCTTTTCAAACCGACGTCGCAACCACCGCCAAACAAGCTGTATTGACCGTTTAGGAGGTCTTGATGTCCATCCCCTTGGTCTTCGGGCTCATCGCCGGCGCCGGCATATTTCTACTGTTCATCGGCATCGCCCAGATGCGGCGTGCCGCTGGCGGCTCGGAAGACTTCCAGGCACGCCTGGCGGCTTATGGCGTCACGACCGCGGGTGCGACGGCGCTTCCACCCGCCAGCGGTTTTCGCGAATCGCTGAACCGGCTTTTCCAGCCGGCCGCGGACCGCGTGGGGCGCGGCAACGTGAAGAAGGGGAAGCCGTCGGTCGCGGAGCAGCTGCTGCGAGCGGACCTCAAGCTCCGCACGTCCGAGTACTTCATGATCCAGATCGGCAGCGCCGTGGTGGTGGGCTTGATCGTCTACCTCCGTTTTCAATCGCTCTTCGGCTTGCTGGCGGCCTTCCTTGGCTACCTGGCTCCCGGCTTCTACGTCAAGTACCGGATCAACAAGCGACTCAAGGCCTTCAACAATCAGCTGGGCGACACGCTCACGCTGCTGTCGAACGCGATCAAAGCCGGCTATTCGTTTGCGCAGGCGATTGACACCGTCGCGAAAAACGCGGTGGCGCCGATCGCGGATGAGTTCGGCCGAGCCGTGCGCGAGATGAACCTCGGTGGGTCTCCCGACGAGGCGCTGTCGAACATCACCAAGCGCATCGCTAGCGCGGACTTCGACCTCGTGGCGACCGCTTACGCGATCCACCGCACCGTCGGCGGAAACCTGGCGGAGATCCTCGACAACATCGCGTACACCATCCGCGAGCGTGTCCGGATCAAGGGTGAGATCGCGACGCTGACCGCCCAGGCGCGTGCGTCGGGAACCCTGATCACGTTCCTCCCGATCGTGCTCGCCGCCTTCATGTTCTTCGTCACGCCGACCTACTTCCGTCCGATGTTCTCGAGCATCGTCGGCTGGGCCCTCCTCGTTTTCGGCGGGTTCATGATCTTCATCGGCAACCTGATCATTCGTCGCGTGGTCGCGATCGAGGTATGAACCTATGACCCCACTGGTACTCGCACTGTTTGCCGGCCTCGGCGTGCTGATGATCTTCATCGGCCTCGCCCGAACGCCGTCGACCAACACCGCCGCGATGGTTCAGCAGCGCCTCTCCGCCTACGGCGGAGAGAAGCCGGTGACCCTGGAGGAGATGGAGCTGCAGCGTCCGTTCAGCGAGCGCTTCCTGCGCCCCGCAATCGAGCGCCTGGGATCGCTTCTGTCCCGGTCTACGCCGCAGAAGGCGCGCCAGAACCTGATGAACAGGCTGGACCTTGCCGGACGCCCCGGCAACCTCACGCCCGAAGACTTCGCGGCCGTGCGCATCGTGGCCGCGGCCGTGATGGCCGCGATCGGCCTGCTGCTCGGCTTTCTGCTTGGCAACCCGGTCTACCTGATCGTCTCGCTGGCCGTCGGCGCCATCCTCGGCTACTACCTGCCTGTGCTGTGGCTCAAGCAGAAGGTCGACGCGCGGCGTTCGGAGATCCAGAAGGGCCTCCCCGATGCGATGGACCTGCTCGTCATCGCGGTCGACGCGGGACTGGGCTTCGATGCTGCGCTCGCGCGCGTGACGGACAAGTACAGGAACGCGCTCTCCGACGAGTTCGCCAAGGTCCTGCGTGAGGTGAGCCTTGGCCGTCCGCGCCTGGAGGCGATGGACGAGATGGGTCGGAGCAGCGGTGTAGAGGACCTGCACAACTTCATCCAGGCCATCATCCAGTCCGAGCAGTTCGGCACCGGCATCGGCAAGATCCTGCGCATCCAGGCTGACGAGATGCGACGCAAGCGCCGGCAGCGAGCGCAGGAGAAAGCCGCGCAGGCGACGTTGAAGATGATGCTCCCGATGGTCGGCTGCATCTTCCCGACGCTCTGGATCGTGCTGCTCGGACCCGCGGCGTTGATTCTGTTGGCGCCGAGGAGCTAAACCGGCACGCGACTGGCGCTGTCGTCGCTGCTCCCGACGCTTCCATGGTGGGAGCTGATGCTTCGGGGCGTGGCGATCTATATCGCGCTCCTGCTCGCGCTGCGCCTGTTCGGCAAGCGTGAGGTCGGGCAGTTCACGCTGTACGACCTTGTCTTCATCCTGCTGGTCGCAAATGCGCTTCAGCCGGCCATCACTGGGCCCGACACATCTTTGGTGGGTGGTCTGATCCTGATCGTGGCTCTGGTCGGTACCAACTACATCGTCGGCAAGCTCGACAACCTGCCTCGGTTTCACCGGCTGTTCACTCCCGCGCCGGCCGTGATCGTCAAAGACGGCAAGTACCTGGGCGACGTGATGAAGAGGGAGGGGGTGGACGAGGAGGAGGTGGAGATGGCCATGCGGGAGCATGGCGTCGTCGACCTCAAAGAGGTGCAGCTGGCGGTGCTCGAACCCGATGGCTCGATCTCGGTCGTCCCGACAACGTCATCAGTGACGCGCACCAAGCATCGGATTCGGTACCACCACAGATCGGGCTGAGGCCGCTGGTTCTTGTTCACTGCATTTGCCGGCTCCCGCCGGTATTCAGAAGCGCCCAAACCCGCGATCCCCGGCACCGGCGCCATTCACGGGGCGCCCGGTGAAACTCTTATTCGGCTGACAGGAAGTCGATCGCTGCTTTTTTGAACTCTCGGGCTGGGACGGCGCCCATGTGGTCTCGGCCCGGAATCGTGAAGAGTCGCGAGGACGGGATCTGCTCCACGAGCTCTGGCGCGTCGCGCGCGAGGTCGTCCCGGTCACCGACCACGACCAGGATCGGCGTCTGAATCGCACCGAGTCGAGCCGGGTCTGGTGTTGGCTGCAGCCCGACGATGCAGGCGGCGAGCGCCTTGAGGTCGTTGATCGGCTGTGCCGAAGCGAAGCGGTAGAAGATCTGCGCGACAGGGTCGTCGGTCGGCTTGCCGCGAAGAAACGATTCGGCGATCGCGCCCGCGCTTTCGAGCGCGCCGGACATCCCGATCCCTCCGAGCACCGCGCGTCGCACGCGCGCAGGAAAGTCGAGCACCACCTGCAGCCCTATGCGAGCGCCCATCGAGTAGCCCAGGTAGCCGGCCGACGGCACATCCACGTGCCCGAGAAAACGATCGACGTCGGCGGCCATGATGTTGATCGAGTAGGCGGCGCTGTCGTGAGGCTTGTCGCTGTGACCATGGCCGCGACAATCGAGCCCGAATACGCGAAAGCCGGCTGTCGTGAGGGCCTCCTGCCAGCGCGTGCCGACCCAGTTCAAGCGATAGTCGGACGCGAAGCCGTGCACCACGACCAGCGGCGAGCCGCGTTCGGGACCGTGCACCTCGTAGTGCAAGCGGACGCCATCGCTGTCGAAGTCCATGCGGCGAAGTTAGGCTAGTCGATCGTCATGGCAGGACGGCGCGCGGTGCACGAACGTACTGGCCAGGTACTGGCCGAAGAGCTCGAGGTGGCGACCTCATTGGTCGCTCTCACGGCGGGCCTGATGTTCCGCCGCACGCTCGAGCCAGGCCGTGGCATGTGGCTCAACCCGTGCAACGGCATCCACATGATGTTCATGAGATTCCCCATCGACGCGGTCTTTCTCGACAGCAGGGAACGCGTGAGAAAGGTCTATCGGAAGCTGCCGCAGTGGTGGGGCGTGGTGTGGTTAGTGTGGGGCGCGCGCAGCGTCCTCGAGCTGCCATCAGGAGCCACGTCGGACATCGACCTGCAGCGCGGCGACCAGATCGTCATCAGCTGACCGCTGTTAAGGAGGTCTTGACGCACCGCCTAGCGTCAAGAAGGTGCGCAGCCGCCTTCTCGACTTCGTACTGCCGCCGCGCTGCGGTGGATGCCGCGCGGTCGGCTCGTGGTTCTGCAGCACGTGCCTCGGTCGCATCCAGCGCCTCCACGAGCCGCTGTGCCGCCGTTGCGGCGCGGAGGTTGAGTCGGCGCGCATCGACTGTGGCTGCCGCAGCCGGCTCAAGGCGCTGACGAGGCTGCGCTCGGCGGTGGCTTATGAAGGGCCCGTCGAGCTCGCGCTGCAGCGTTTCAAATACCACGGGTGGAAGCGCCTGGCCGAGCCGCTCGCACTCCTGTTGGCAGAGCGGCTGGTCGTGGAAGGGCTGGCCGCGCCCTGGGCGGTCGCAGTACCGCTCCACCGCGCGCGGTTGAGACAGCGAGGATTCAATCAGTCAGAGCTGCTTGCTCGCGAGCTGCGCAAACGCCTGTCGCTGGCCGAGCCACCTGGCGCGCTCGTAAGAACCAGAGCGACACCGCCGCAAGTTGGACACGACCGCCGCTGGCGACTCGAGAACGTGCGTGATGCATTTGAATGGCAAGGTTTTGCCCTCGAGTCGCGTTCAATGTTGTTGATCGACGACGTGTGCACGACAGGCGCCACCCTCGACGCCTGCGCGACTGCTTTGAGAGCGGGTGGATCGGGACCGGTAATAGGGGTCTCAGTGGCGAGGGTTACCGTATAGTGTGCGGTCGTATCAAATCGCCTGCGGAGGCTAGCCAATGGCAGTCCGGATCCCCGGAATCAATATCGATGAGTACTACCAGCAGCTAGGGCCCATCGAGCCCCTCATTCGCGACGATCGCGTAACCGAGATCATGGTCAACGGCAACGACCATGTCTACGTCGAAATGGCCGGCAAGGTCGTCCTGACGAACATCAAGTTCGTCGACGAGGACCAGCTGCTCAACGTGATCCAGTTCATCGTCCGCACAGTCGGACGCCGCATCGACGAGCGCCAGCCACTCTGTGACGCACGACTGGCCGACGGCTCTCGCGTCAACGCCGTCATCCGGCCGCTGGCTTTGAACGGACCGCTGCTGACGATCCGCAAGTTCTCACGCGACCCGTTCCAGGTCGAAGACCTGATCCGGTTCGGCAGCTGCAACGAGGCGGGCTTTGGCTTTCTCAAGGCCGCGGTGCTGGCCAAGGCGAACATCATCGTCTCGGGTGGCACCGGCACCGGTAAGACGACGTTCCTCAATGTGCTGTCGGGCTTCATTCCCGTTGAGGACCGGATCGTCACCATCGAGGACGCGGCCGAGCTGCAGCTCCATCAGGAGCACGTGTGCCGGCTCGAGACTCGACCGAAAGACATCAACGGCGAAGGCGAGATCACCATCCAGCGGCTTGTCATCAATGCCCTGCGCATGCGCCCCGAGCGCATCGTCGTCGGCGAGTGCCGCGGCGGCGAGGCCCTCGACATGCTGCAGGCGATGAACACCGGCCACGACGGCTCGATGACGACCCTTCACGCCAACACCACGCGCGACGCTCTTGCCCGCCTCGAGACGTTGGTGCTGATGGCCGGAGTCGACCTTCCGGTGCGCGCCATCCGCCAGCAGGTGGCGAGTGGTATCAACCTCATCTGCCAGCTGAACCGCCTGCGTGACGGCTCTCGCAAGGTGACCGCGATCGCTGAGATCGTGGGCATGGAGCAGGAGATCATCACCATGCAGGACATCTTCATGCTCGAGCAGAAGGGCGCGACCCAGGAAGGCAAGGTCATCGCCGAGTTCAAGCCGACCGGCCTCAGGCCGCATATCCTGGACCGGATCTTCGCCCAGGGCATTCCCCTGCCGAAGGAGATCACGGCGCTCTTCCCACCGCCTCCGGGATACAAGCCCTCCGCTCGCTAGGGTCATATACTCGGGTTGTGAAGGTCGTCCTGCACGACCGCACCGACGGGGTGGGGCAGGAGGTGCGTGAGACCGCCGAGCGCAAGCTGACGCGCCTGGAACGCCACTTCGAAAAAGTGGCCGACGCCGACGTGGACTTCTCCGAAGAACGCAAGCGCAGCGGCCTAGCCACCATCGTCTGCCGCATCAACGTCCACCTCGACGGGCGCCGAACCCCTGTGCTGTCCGCGCACGAACGCGGCGCCGACGCGATGTCGGCGCTGGACCTGGCCCTCGACAAGATCGACCGCCAGGTGGTCAAGTACAAGGACAAGGTCACGCACCGCAAGAAGGCGCTCTCACCACTCCGCGTCCCGCAGGAGGACGGCGCCGGCGAGGCCAGATCCCCCGAGCCGGAGAGAATCCGCATGAAGCTCCGTCCGATGAGCATCGCTGAGGCCGTCGCCGAGCTCGATGCGGACGGGCAGGCCTTCTACGTTTTTCTCGACGAGGACTCGGGGGCGATCGAAATCGTGGCAAGGCGGGCCGACGGCACTGTGGCGGTGATCGAGCCGATCGTCACCTAGATTCGGATCCTTCTGGTCCGGGTACCCTAGATCTAGCTGTGCTGTCCCCATTAACCAGGCTCCTGGATCCGAACGAGCGCGAGGTCAAGCGCCACCTCGCGGTGGCGAACGCGATCAGCGCTCTCGAACCCGAGCTCAAAGCGCTCGACGGCGCCGCCCTGCGGGCGCGCTCGGACGAGCTGCGCGAGCGCGCGAGGGCGGAAGACGCCGACCTCGACGACCTCCTTATCGAGGCCTTCGCCCTCTGCCGTGAGGCCAGCCGGCGCACGATCGGGCTCCGGCACTTCGACGTGCAGCTGGTCGGAGGCGTTGTCCTGCACCAGGGAAAGATCGCCGAGATGAAGACCGGTGAGGGCAAGACGCTCGTGGCGAGCCTTGCGCTCTACCTCAATGCCCTGGCGGGCAATGGTGCGCACCTGGTCACAGTCAACGACTACCTCGCCCGGCGTGACGCAGGCTGGATGGCCCCGATCTACCACCTGCTGGGGTTGAGCGTGGGTATCAATGTCGGCACGGCGGGGACGTTTGTCTACGACCCCGAGTTCCTCGATGAGACGCATCCCGATTCCCGCCTTCAGCACCTCCGGCCCGCGACCAAGCGCGAGGCCTACATGGCTGACATCACGTACGCAACAAACTCCGAGCTCGCGTTCGACTACCTGCGCGACAACATGGCGCACGACCTGGCGCAGACGAGCCAGCGCCCTCTCCAGTTCGCGATCGTCGACGAGGTGGACTCGATCCTGATCGACGAGGCGCGCACGCCGCACATCATCTCGGGGCAATCAGACGAGTCGACTGAGAAGTACTACGAATACGCGCGCTGGGCAGGTCGCCTGTCCGAAGGCGACGACTACGAGGTCGACCTCAAGCACAAGTCTGCGTCGCTGACCGAGTCGGGCATCGCGAAGATGGAGCGCTGGACCGGCATCCGCAACATCTACGACCTCGAAAACGTGATCGAGGCGCACC
>DATHDR010000092.1:0-2176 GCA_035318965.1 Verrucomicrobiia bacterium
GGTCGGACGACTCATACGCTTCCTGGAGCAGCTCGCGCCGGCCGGACGCGTCAATGGTGTTGTCCCACTGCATGATGCCGGCAAGGGTGTTCTTCATCGCCGCTGCCGGGCTCCGGACCTCGTGACCGATCGCGCGAAGCATCAGATCTTTGGCCTCCAGCGCCAATCGCTGCGCGGTCACGTCTTCGTGAAGCGTGAGGATTCCGGCGGGCTCGCCTTCGAGGCCTGGAATGACGACACGTCGCACGTGAACGGTGCGGTCCGGGTCGTGCATGCGGAGCTCGAGCGTCCCGTCAGACTCATCCTCATCGCTCGGAACCGCGCCGGCGGCGGCGTAGATCTCGGCCGGCTTTCGTCCCGGCATCTCCGACGCCTGAAGGTTGTAGATGATCTCCACCTCAGGATTGGCGTAGACGATGCTGCCGGCGGCGTCCTCCAGCATCACGCCCACAGGCGAGTGTCGGAGGATCGCGTTCATCATCCGACGCTCACGTTCCAGCGCGTCGACCAGCTCCAGCTGGCCGATCAACACCGCCGCCTGTCCTGCGAGCACCCCCGCAAGGCGCCGCGTCTCGGCGCCGCCGCCAGTCATCCTCGCGACCAGCAATCCGGCCAGCCGACCCTCGACCTGGATCGGGATCGCGAACGCGTCAGGTGGAGACCCCAGCAGGTCGAGCAGCGCTCGCAGCCGGCGGCTGCCTGCAGGCGAGGCGAGCGCCCGCAGCAGCTGCACGCTGTCGCTGACAGGCACCTTCGGATCAGCCTCGCCGTCGTCCGACCGGCGCACGAGCTGGCCGTCTTCGAGGAGCCACAGCTCTCCCTCTGATCCGGCGAGTGCGCGGCTGACCAGTCTTGCCATCTCGGAGCGGGCGCGATCAGGCTCTGTGGGCGTGAGCTGGGTGAACGCAGCCACCGCCTCCAGGGTGCGGATGCGGCCGCGTGTCTCCGCGACCAGCCGGGAGTTTTCGATGGCGACCGCGGCGTGGCGAGCAAAGTCCAGCGCGGCTGAGGTCGGTTCGGCGAGGTGGGTAGAGGCGTGAACCGAGCCGATGGCTCCGCTGAGGCGATCGCCGTACCACAGAGGAATCAGGCTCCAAGACTGTCCGTGCGAGGTCCCGCTGATCAGCCCGGCAGGCGCGTCGCGCCAGCTGTCCTCAGAGCTGAGGCCGGCCCAGGCAAGCACTTCCTCCGCAGCCGGATCCCCGCTGCCGCGAGTCGCGCTGATTCGACCCTCGGTGTCGAACGCCCAACAAACCGTGCCGGCGCACTCGAGCATCGTCCGCGCCTGGTCGGCGATGTTGGAGACGACACTCATGAGTTCGTGACCGGCGAGTGCCGCCAGCTCCTGGATGCGAACCGACTGCGCGAGAGCAAGCTCGTTCGCGTGATGCAGGCGCATGGTGCGCAGCGCGATTCCGACCACGGGCGCAGCGGTCTCCAGCAGCTTGAGCTGCGTCGGCTGGAAACGGGCCCCGTCATTGCGCATCACGACGATGCCACCCACGACACGTTCGTCCTGCTTGATCGGCATCCAGACCACGTGGCTTGGGGATCGCGTGAAGATGTACCTGCCGATCGGCCCGCCGAGGTCGGCCGGATCCGCCGGCCCGACGTCCATGACGATGCCTTCGTGCTCGATCATGCGGCGGAAGAACGGCGCCTCGGTGAGCGGCACCGGGCCGATCGCGCTCAACTCGCCGCCGCGCTCGCCGGTGAACGCGACCATGTTGCCGGCGACATCGAGGTAGGCGAGGACCATGTGAGTCGCCTCGAGGTAATCGCTGGTCACCGAGAAGATGGCCTCGGAAATCTGGCGTTCGTCGGACGCTCCGGCCACGCCCATCTCGAGCACATGAAGGGCTTCCAGCCTGGCTCGCTCAGCCTGGGCTTGCGCGAAGTGGTCTGCGTTCGCGAGCGCCAGGCTCACGTGAGCCGCGACGTCTTGCAGCAGCTTGACGTGCCAGTCGTCAAACGCGGCCTCACGATATGACTGCAGCGAAAGCATCGCTGTAATGACCTCGCCACTCAACACCGGCACCCACACGAACGACCGGGAAACCAGGCGCGTGTCGCTGGGCGGCCCGGAGACGAACACAGCCGCTCCTTGTCCGACCGTCCATCGCTCGCGCTCGAGGTCCTTGCGCTGGAAGGTGCGGGCCCAGGGCGAACTGCGAAC
>DATHDR010000093.1:0-3554 GCA_035318965.1 Verrucomicrobiia bacterium
CGAGAGGCTCAGAGCATGAGACCGCGAGTGAAACCCTGACCACGGAGAAGCTCTCGGAGCGTTTCAGGTGACCGCCGGAAGGTGCTCGTGGGCGGAAAGCTCGCCCGCGATGCGCTCCTACCACGACCGAGAGTGGGGCGTCCCTTCGCACGACGACCGGTACCTGTTCGAGATGCTGATCCTCGAAGGTGCCCAGGCCGGGTTGTCCTGGGCCACCATCCTCAACCGCCGCGACGGCTACCGGCGTGCCTTTGCAAGGTTCGATCCGGTCAAAGTGGCGGCGTTCACCGACCTCAGACTCGAGCAGCTTCGCCAGGACCCGACCATCATTCGAAATCGGCTCAAGATCTACGGGACTCGGACGAATGCCCGAGCTTTCCTAAAAGTGCAGGCCGAGTTTGGGTCCTTTGCAAAGTATCTGTGGGCCTGGGTCGATGGAGCCCCGGTCGTTCACCGACCCCGCACGCTCGCCGATGTGCCCGCCACGACGGACCTGTCCGACCGGATCAGCAAAGATCTCAAGCGTCGCAACTTCACGTTCGTGGGATCCACCATCGTGTATGCAATGCTCCAGTCGGTCGGCATCGTCGACGACCACATCACCAGCTGCCCGTTCAAACGACGATGAGAGCTGACGGTCTAAAGGGCGGCTTCGATCACGTCCGCCGCTCGGAGGTCGCCTGGCTCGTCGCGGTCGCGCAGCCGGCCTGCAACCCCGCGCTTGGTCTCGGCGGTCCCCGCCGGTCCGGTCTTGAACTTGATGTGGCGATGCACTATGCGCAGTCGCATGGTGGCCAGGCGCCGTAGGCGCGGGCCGTAGAAGTCACCCATTTGAACCGGTTCGTAAGAAGCGCCGGGTTCATACGCGGCCAGCAACCGGCTCAGCGCGCCGGCGACATCCTCGGGATCGGTCGACGTTCGTTCCACGTCGCACTCGAAGGCCACGGCCCGGAAATGAAGCGTCGCGCGGCCGGCGTCCTTCTCGTCGACCCAGCTGTGGGGCGACCAGGCAAGAAAGTCCGAGACGAAAAAGGTCACGCGCGGATTGGCCCGGACCGCATCGAAGGTTGGGTCGCCCTGCACACAGTGGAGCTCGATGACATCGTTGGTCTTCACAAACGGCAGGATGCTCACCTGGGGATAGCCGCCAGGAGCTGAAGCGATCAGCGTGCCGTGCCTCATCTCCGCCACGAAACGGTCGGCGGCCGCCTGGTCGGGTGGGTAGTTGGAGCTCGCAAACACGCTTGCTAGTCTGGCACCAGGTGGAGACTCGTTATTTCGCAACGCCGGCCGAGTTCCGCGACTGGCTGGCGAAGAACCACGCCACCTCGACCGAGCTCGGAGTAGTGCTTAGGCGTAAGGCTTCCGGCAAGCCGACGATGACCTGGTCGGAGGCTGTCGACCAGGCTCTCTGCTTCGGCTGGATCGACAGCATCGCGCGCCGGATCGACGACACAAGCCGGGTTCAACGATTCACGCCGCGAAAGCCCAAGAGCAACTGGAGCGCGGTGAACATCAAGAAGGTGACGGAGCTCACCGCCAAGGGACTCATGACGCCGGCGGGTCTTGCCGCGTTCGCGCGTCGGGAGGAGGGGCGGTCGGGCGTTTACTCGTACGAGAACCGGCACCTGGCAGCACTCGACGCCGAGCGCGCAGCGATGTTCAAGGCGCGGAAGGTGGCATGGGCGTTCTTCGGCAAGCAGCCGCCGTCTTACCGGCAAACGGCGATTTACTGGGTGATGAACGCCAAGCGCGATGAAACCCGTTCTAAGCGGTTGGCCAAGCTCATCGCGCTTTCGGCGGCCCGCCGCCGGATCCTGTGAGCGTGTTGACTTTTCTACAGGCGCCGCCTTCCCAGGAAGACGTCTCGCCCAAAGTCGGCAAACTCCTCGTTGATCGTGCTCAGCCTGAAGCCGACTTCCCTCAGGAGCGAGCGCCATTTCGCGCGAGGAAAAAGACCCAATTTGTGACGGTCGTGCACCAGGCGCGTCTGGCCCCGTCCATTCTTGATCAGGATCGCGAAGTCGACCAGGTAGTTAGTGTCGCGCGGATCCGGATCGGTGATCCATTGCAGGAAGCGCACGCTGCCTCGCTCGGCGTCGTTCCCGCCATGATCCGTTTCCTCGGCAAAGGTTTCCCGCACCTCGTCTGGAACGAATAGCGCCACGCCGCCCGGTCGCAGGTGATCGAAGGCGGTCTTCATGACCGCGCGAAGATCCGCTTCGGTGGTCATGTGGCAGATGGCGTCGTGCACGAACACCGCGTCGAAAGTCCGGCCAAGGCGAACCTTCCGTATGTCGCCTTTGAGGTGCTCGCACCCTGGATTGATCTCCCGGCTGACGGCAAGCATCCCCGGCGACCGGTCGACGAGTGTCATCTCGAAATGAGCCTTGAGGTGATACGCGTTGTTCCCTCCGCCCGACCCCAGCTCCAGCACGCTACGTGGCGGGGGATTGGATGACGCGATCAGCGTGCGAGCAAAGTAGGCGGCTTCTTCGCGGTATTCCTCGGGGCCGGAAAAGATCGGCCACCATTCAGCCAGCTCGCCGTAAAGCTTCATCGGTACTAAATGTAAGAGTGACGATCCGGGTCGGTTACGGGCGGCGTCCCCATCCAGGGGAGCGCCGCCCGTAGCTCAAGCGTCAGCAGTTACCAGGGTCGGGTTCGTCTGTTCTCCATGCGGTTGGGCCGGGCGCCCCGACCGCGACGCCGGGAAACGCCACAACGGTGATCGTCGGAATCGTTCCCGTGTTCACTGCGTTCAGCCGCTTGCCGGCACCCTCGACGAACGTCTGCCCGGCGGTATACGTCGTGACGACACAGTGGTTTCCTTCCGACGCATGAGTCGTGATCTGGCCCGCCTGGACGACGACGATCGCGCCACCAGGGTGCGAATGCCAGCCCGAGTAGCCGCCGACGGCGATGGTGTTCTGCACCACGACAACATCTAAACCCTGCGTAATGGGAATGGTTCCGTGGGATTGGTTGGTTCCTCGACCCAGTACTGTGGTCGAGAATCCATTTCCCAGTGTTGCTGTCGCCGGCGCTGCGCTGAGGGCCACGATCAACCCCGCAAATCCAAGGGTCGTAAGGACGAGCCGAATACTCCGTGCGGATGGCAGCTTCATGGGCACCCCCCTTCGCTCACGTTCCGGCCTCGTCGCGGTGCTGGCTCACCGCGACGAGGAGATCTCGGCGTCTCGCACACCCGCGCCAGCTCCCCCTCCGTGGGCGGATGCTTGCGCGACAGTACGCCCTTTCGGCAAATTTGTCTGCGGCAGCTTCACAGACCGTTGCGCGGATGTTTAAACAGGCCCGGCGAAGCGGCCAACTTGCTCGCTGCGGCCTTCTTTCCCCGCGATCGCTGCGAGCAATCCGGGACAGGTTGACGTGGCATACCTTCGCACCCCGGAAATCATCCCTACGGACGCCTTCGGTAAGGCCAACCCGGGCGGCTGCGCCGGGCCAGGGCCCGCAAAGGTAACCCCACGACCTACCCGCCGACCCGCAGCTTGGAACCTGTACGCCGCTCAGCCGCTAAACCTGACCTCGAG
>DATHDR010000094.1:0-2808 GCA_035318965.1 Verrucomicrobiia bacterium
CACCTCGCTGCCTTTACCGGAACCCAACCGATAGGGCCTTGGTACTGGAACGGCACCAATCCAGTCACGCCGTCTGCGGGCACATGGCAGCCGTGGGTCCTGACGTCGGGTTCACAGTTTCGTCCCGCCGAACCCCCGAGACTCGGAACTGACGCCCAGTTCCAAACGGAGCTCAATGAAGTCGTCAGCTTCCAGCCAACTTTCGCCCAGAAGGCAAAGGCGTTCCAGGCTCAGACTGACGAGGGCGTCACCAACATCTGGTACACGACCGCGTCCAAGCGGCTGTTCGAAGAGCGGTGGGCCGACAACCCTCCACGCTCTGCACGCTCTTACGCGCTCATGGCGGTGGCGGAGTTCGACGCACTGATCGCGACGTGGGACGCCAAGTTCGCCTACTGGCAGATCCGGCCATTCCAGGCCTCGCCCAGTTTCACTCCGCTCTTCCCGACCCCTAACCACCCAAGCTATCCCGCGGCGCACGGCGGCGGATCAGGCGCCTATTCGGCCATCCTTGCTCACCTGTTCCCGCGCGATGCGACTTCAATCAACATGCTTGCCGACGATTTCGCGATGTCTCGCCTCTGGGCCGGCATCCACTACCGGACTGACATCGTGGTCGGGCTCCAGCTGGGTCGGCAGGTGGCCGCGCAAGTGATCAACCGTGCCAATGCGGACGGATCCGGGCCGGCGCCAACCCTGGCGTCGACGAACGGGGAGTGCGACACCTAGCGACATACCGCAAGTGCCGGCTAGCGCGGGTTTGCGCGCCGTTCGAAACCCGCCGCAGCCGGCACCTGCAGGGAGCCTAACGCTCGCTTCGGCCTGCCGAGTGCGAATTCAACAGCGCCTTCGACTCCCAGCGCATAACCCGCCTCCCAAGATCGATGCCAGCGCTTGGCTGCGACCGTCCTTTCAATGCTCCGCAAAAAGCGTCCCGGAATCGCCACGTCAAAAGGTCCGGGACGTGCAGCGATCGTTTTCCTGATGGCTTCTGCGGCACCGGCGAGTGTGGCTGCACGGTCCGAGTCGGAGCGCGCAGCAGCTACTGCGGCCAGGGTGTGCAGCGCCTCCGCGATCCCCTGGCGCTGTCCTTGCTGAGCTCCCGTCGACAGCGCCTTGCGGGCGAGCCGATCGGCTCCCGCGATATCGTTCCTGGCCAGGGCAGCGTGCGCCATCGTGTTGTTGATGTAAGCAGCGAAGATGTCATCGCCCAGCTCGCGATAGACGCGTAGCCCGTCCCGCAAGATCGGTACGGCGTCATCACCGGAGCCGGCGTGCAGAAGCGCCGTACCAAGATTCAAATACGAGGTGCCAAGCTGCCAGCTCAACCCAAGGTGACGACATATGGCTACCGATTCGCGGAAGGGCTCCAGCGCCTCCGCATAGCGGCCCTGAAGCATTGCGACCATGCCTTTGATCGTGAGCGCGTTGCGTCGGTCCATGGGGTCATCGCTCTGTCTCGCGAGCTCAAGACCTTCGGAAGCCAGGGCCGCCATGCGTACGTGATCGCCTTGCGGAAAAGCAAGAGCCGAGGCGGCCCAGGCCGCCTTCGCGCGAAGCGAGGCCATCGCCGGGCCCGATATCGCGAGCGCCGCATCCGACCAACGTCGGCCCTCTGCGAACTCACCCAGTTGCCGCCAGTAACGCCACAACGCGACGGTGTATCGAAGCGCAAGGACCGCCTCGCCAGAGTCGATAGTCC
Organism: Verrucomicrobiia bacterium; assembly: GCA_035318965.1. Lineage (GTDB taxonomy): Bacteria > Chloroflexota > Dormibacteria > Dormibacterales > Dormibacteraceae > Palsa-870. The sequence continues at coordinate 1,703 of DATHDR010000094.1, forward strand.
AGGCCATGCCGCGCCGCAGGTTGCCGCGCTCGGCATCGAGGCGCCGGAACCAAACTTCATGTCCCGCCCGCACGAGCTTGGGCTCGGCGTCTTCAGCCAACTTGAGGTAATGGACCGCGTGCCGTCGAGCGATTTCCTCGCTCTCGCCGACGTCAAACAGTCGTCGGGCAGCGTATTCCCTCACAACGTCGAGCATGTCGTAGCGCGCGTCTCGGTTGCTCCGGTCTAGTACCACCAGGCTCTGATCGACCAGCGCGCTCGTGCCTTCGAGCACGTCTCCGATTTCGGCAAAGGGTCCGCAGATTTTGGCGACGTCGTCCAGGCTCCAGCCACCGGCGAATACGGAGAGGCGTCGGAACAGCTTCTGAGTTTCAACCTCGAGCAGGTCGTGGCTCCATGCCACCGTGTCACGGATGGTGCGCTGGCGCAGAGGTAGGTCGAGTTGGCCGCCGACCAACAACTCGAGCCGATTCTCGAGTTGCTCACCTATGGCCGCCAAGGGAAGATGCTTGACTCGCGCGGCTGCCAGCTCGATTGCCAGAGGGAGGCCGTCCAGCCGGCGACAGATCTCGAGCACCATCAAGGCACTCTGCCGATCAAGCTCGAGATCGGGCATCACGGCCTGGGCGCGCTCCCAAAAAAGCTTGGTGGCCGGCCAGTGCATGACGTCCCCGGACGGGTCGTCGCCAATGTGGGAGGGCGATTCCAGTGGCGGCACCGGAAACTCGTGCTCTCCGCGCAACCGCAAAGCGCTACGACTCGTCACCAGGAAGGTCGTGCCAGGGCAGCTGAGCACGAGCGAATATACGAGGGGCGCGGCTGGCGTCAGGTGCTCGAAAGTGTCCAGCACGATCAGGAGGCGCCTACCCGCCAGGTGCTTCGTCAAGAGTTGCGGAAGATTGGGCCCCGTCTCTATGACGCCGATCGTTTTGGCAAGCTCGGGCGCGACGAGGGATGCATCCTTTACCTCGCCCAGCGAAACGAAGAAGCAACCGTCAGGAAAGTGTTCCTGGATCTCGCGCGCCGCTTCCAGGGCCAGTCGAGTCTTTCCGATGCCTCCAGGCCCAGTCAGAGTCAGCAACCTGACGCCGCGTTCCAGAACGGTC
>DATHDR010000095.1:0-9773 GCA_035318965.1 Verrucomicrobiia bacterium
GGTTGTCGTAGAGCTCCTCCGCCGGTGAGATCTCGACGATGCTGCCGAGGTACATCACGGCGATCCGGTCCGAGATGTGGCGGACGACGGCCAGGTCGTGCGCGATGAAGAGGTAGGTCAGCTCGAACTCCTCCTGGAGCCGCTCGAGCAGGTTGATGATCTGGGCCTGGATCGAGACGTCGAGCGCTGAGATGGGTTCGTCGCAGACGATGAACGTGGGTTCCACCGCCAGGGCGCGGGCGATGCCGATTCTCTGCCGCTGGCCGCCGGAGAATTCGTGTGGGTATCGGTCAGCGAACTGCGGGTTCATCCCGACGACGTTGAGCAGCTCGTAGATCCTGTTCTGCCGCTCCCTGCCCTTGGCAAGGCCGTGGATGTCGATCGGCTCACCGACGATGTCGCCCACCGTTTGCCGAGGGTCGAGCGAGGCATAAGGATCCTGAAAGATCATCGCCATCTCGCGGCGCCGCGTCCGCAGCGCCTCGCCCCGAAGTTTGGTGATGTCCTCACCCTTGAACCGAATCGTGCCCTCGGTTGGCTCATAAAGGCGCATCACGGTCCGGCCAAGCGTCGATTTCCCACATCCCGACTCTCCTACCAACCCGAGCGTTTCGCCCTTCATGATCTCGAGATCGACGCCGTCCACTGCATGCACGTGAGCGACCGTGCGCTCTGTGATACCGGATGCAATCGGGAACCATTTCTTGAGGCCGTGCACCGATAGGAGTGGTTCGGCCGAGGTCCACGCTTTCTTCAACGGCGCGCGGGCGGTCTCAGGCATCCTTCAGCTCCGTGCCCGATTGCGTGACCCAGCACGCAGCCAGTTGGGTTTCTCCGACTCGATTGAGCGCAGGCGTGTCGCGCGAACACCGCTCGATCCTGAACGGGCAGCGCGGCTGGAAGGCGCAGCCTGGGGGGAGGTCGATGAGATTCGGCGGCAGGCCCTCGATCGGCTTCAGCGGCTCGTGACGCTCCGCGTCCAGGCGAGGTATCGAGCGCAACAACGACCAGGTATAGGGGTGCTTCGGGTGCGCGAATACGTCCACGGTCGGGCCGGACTCGACCACCTTTCCTGCGTACATCACCATCACGCGTTCGCACATCCCGGCCACTACTCCCAGGTTGTGCGTGATGAGAATGGTCGCGGTCCCGAACTCTCTGTTCACAGTGCGCAGCAGGTCGAGGATCTGCGCCTGGATCGTGACGTCGAGCGCGGTCGTCGGCTCATCGGCGATCAGCACCTGCGGCGTTGTCGTCAGGCCCATCGCGATCATCGCCCGCTGGCGCATGCCGCCGGAGAACTGGTGCGGGTAATTCTTGGCGCGTTCCGCGGGCGACGGGATGCCGACCCTGCCGAGCATCGCCACCGCCCCTGCGAGCGCTTTTGCGAAGTCCACGCCTCGGTGCAGTCGCAGTGGCTCGGCCACCTGCCAACCAGCCTTGAAGACCGGGTTCAGGGACGTCATCGGATCCTGGAAGATCATCGCGATCTGCTGGCCGCGGACCTCTCGCATCTCTGCCTCAGAGGCCTTGGTCAGGTCGTTGCCTTTGAAAAGGACCTTGCCCCCGACGATCCGGCCCGGCCGCTGCAGCCCCATGATGCTCATCGCGGTGACGGACTTGCCGCAGCCGGACTCCCCCACGATGCCGAGCGTCTCTCCGGCGTCCAGATGGAAGGAGACTCCGTCGACCGCCTTGACGTTCCCGTCCTTGGTGGCGAAAACGGTGCGGAGGTCCTGCACCTCGAGGAGGGTCTGGGCCATTGCCTGGCTATTTCAGCCGGGGGTCGAAGGCGTCTCTGACCGCGTTACCGAACAGGTTCGCGGCCAGGACAGTCACGAAGATGGTGATCCCGGGGAAGTACACCAGCCATACCGAGTGAAAGAAATAGCTCTGGGAGTTGGTGAGCATGTTGCCCCAGCTCGCCGTGGGCGGCTGAATGCCAAGCCCGAGAAAGTCAAGCGCCGCCTCGATCAGGATGATCTGGCCAACTCCGAGGCTGGCCGCCACGATCAACACCGGCAGCACGTTGGGCAGCAAGTGCCGAACGATCAAGCGCGTATCGCGCGCTCCAATGGAACGCGTGGCAAGGATGAAGTCGCGCTGTTTCACCGAGAGCACCTCGCCACGCACCAGGCGCGCGACCCCTCCCCAACCGACCGAGGCGATGATGGCGGCGAGCGTGATCGGCGTGGGCCGGAACAGGATCGCCATCAGGATAAAAAGGAAGATGGCTGGGAAGGCCAGCACCACGTCGACGAATCGCATCAGAAGGTCGTCGATCCAGCCGCCGTAGAAGCCGGCCGCGAGGCCAACCGTCGTGCCGAGCGTCAGGGAAAGCGCCACGGTCAGCAGAGCGACGCCCAGCGTGACCCGACCGCCGTAGATGAGCCGGGTCAGGGTGTCACGGCCGAGCTCGTCCGTGCCGAGCAGGTGGGGATGGCCGGGCGGTTGGAAGGTGCTGTCCAGATCCAGCCGGAAAGGCTCGTAGTGAGTCACGAATTGAGAGAACACCGGAGCAGCAATGGCTATCAAGGCCAGCACCAATATCAGCAAGCCGCAAACAATTCCGATGCGGTTTGAACGCAGCCGCTCCCAGGACTCGTTCCAGTAGCTCTGCGCCGGGCGCCGGGATTCGCCCTCAAATACGGGCGAAGGCAGCTCGTGCTCGGCGGCGTGCCCTGGGTCTATCACGCGTATCGAATCCGGGGATCGAGGACCGCATAGAGCACGTCCGCGAGGAGGTTGCCTGCCACCACCAACAGCGTTGCAAAGAAGGTCACTCCCATCACCGTGGAGTAGTCGTACTGCAGCGCCCGCTCAAAGGCCAACCGGCCGATGCCAGGCCAGCCGAAGACGACCTCGACCACCAGTCCTCCACTGACCAGGCCCGGCAGCTCGAGGCCGACCAGCGTGATGAGTGGGATGAGCGCGTTGCGCAGCCCGTGCAGATAGACCACCCGTCGCTCGCTCATGCCTTTGGCTCGTGCGGTCCGGATGTAGTCCTGGGACAGCACCTCGAGCATGCTCGAGCGTGTGAAGCGAGACCAGACCGAGAGGTAGAAGAAGGCGAGCACGGTGGCCGGCATGATCAGGTGCACGAGCCGGTCCAACAGGTCACCCCCGTTCAGCGGGCTGGTGGCGCCGCTGGAAGGCAGCCAGGGCAGACCGTGCGACTCGAAGGTCACCGAGAAGATGAGAATCAGCAGCAGGCCCATCCAGAACTGCGGCACTGCGAAACCCGCCACCGATACGACCGTCAGGGCGTGATCCGTCTTGCTTCCGCGACGTAGAGCACCGACGATGCCGAGAGGGATGGAGATCAGGACACCGACCACGATCGCGGTACCCGTGAGCTCGAGCGTGTTCGGCAGCCGATCGAGGATGTGGCTCATGACCGGGCTGCCGTCGATCATCGAGCGCCCGAAGTCGCCATGGATCACGTTCCAGATCCAGCTGACGTACCACATGTAGAAAGGCTGGTCCAGCCCAAGGTTCGTCCGGAGGCGCGCGATGTCTTCCGGGCGCAGCGCGGGGTTGAGGTCGATGCCCGGCACGTAGGTGCCCCTGGTGCGGTCCATGAGCACGAGCGTGATCAACGTCACGCCGAGGACGACGACGATGGATGCGAGGAACCGCCGGACCACGTACTTGGCCAGCATCTGACTAAAAACCTAGTCCAGCGGTCCCCGCTACTCCTTGGCTCCTACTTGCCGTCCGTCACCCAGACGTCCTTCATCCAGGGCCGATTCTGGAACTGGTTGAACGGCCCGAAATCGGTGGCCCGCACACGCTTGCTGACACCGTAGATGCCCGTGTTGAACAGGATGATCGGGGACGGCACCTCGTCCGACATGATGTCCTGAAACTGGGCGTAAAGCTGCTTGCGCTTGTTCTTGTCCAGGGTGCCGATCGCCTGGTCCAGGATGCTGTCGACCTGGGCGTTCTTGAAGCCGGCGCCGTTGAACCCGCCCGCCGCCGTGTTGCGCGAGTGGAAGAGCGGCGCCTCATCGGGGTCGATGGTCCAGTTGAAACCAACCAGGAAAACGTCGAAGGTGCGGATGCTCACGATCTGGCTGACCAGCTGCGGGAACTGGATCAGCTTCGGCGTGGCGTCGACGCCGATGTCCTTCCAGGACTGCTGCATGACCGTGAGCATGCTCTCGCGCTGCTTGTTGCCTGCGTTAGTGATCATCTCGAACTGGAGCTTGACCCCGTTCTTGGCCCTGATCCCGTCCGAGCCCTTGGCCCAGCCGGCGCCATCGAGGAGCGACTCCGCCTTCGCCTTGTCGAATTTGTATAAGACCTGGGGCTTTTCCTTGTAGGCCCATGAGGTCGGCGGCTCGACCGAGTTGGCGACCGAGCCATGGCCAAAGAAGACCGCTGTCACGATCTTCTGCCGGTCGAGGGCATAGAACAATGCCTGGCGCACAGCCTTTTCGCTGAAGAGCTTGCCGCCCAGCTTGGTCGGGTCGAGGTTATACGCGTAGAAGGTGAAGTTCGGGACCGGGAACTCGGTCATGGCCAGGTTGTCGGCGGTCTTGAGGGAATCGAACTGGGACGGGTCGACCGGGCCGATGTCGATCTCGCCAGTTTTGAGCTGCGTGGTCACCGCCACCGAGTCGGGAAGGACCTTGTAGACGTATGAGTCGAGGTTGGGTGCGCCGGCCCAGTAGCTGTCGTTGCGAGCGAGCGTGACCTGCTGTCCCTTGTCCCACTTGACGAACTTGAAGGGGCCATTGACCACCGAGGGCGCGGTGTTGAAATCGGCGGTGTTGATCTCCTTGGCTGACATGCTTCCGAGCACGTGCTTGGGCAAGATGCCATATTCGGCATGGCTGCCTAGGAACGGAGCGAAGACCTCGGACGTCTTGATCACGACGGTCTGCGGGTCTGGAGCGGTCACGCTGGCGATGTACTTCGAGAGGTCGCCGCGGCGCGGCGACGAAACGTCTGCGTACTTGGGGTCGTAGGCGAGCGCGTAGGTGAAGATGACGTCGTCGGCGGTCAGCGACTGGCCGTCCGACCACTTCAGGTTGGGACGCAGCTTGAAGGTATAGGTCAGCCCGTCCGCAGAGATGGTTGGCACGCCCTGGGCGAGCGCACCGATGAGATCTCCGTTCTTCTTGACGTTCAGCAGGCCGTCGAACATCAGTCCGATCACCTGGTTGCTGGCCGTGTCGCTGCTGAGCATGGAGTTGAGGGTCCGGATGTCGGAGAAGTTGCCCTCGATGACGTGGCCGCCCTTCTTTGGCGTCTCGCTCGTCTGGGTAGGACCGCTGGCGCATGCCTCGAGGAGCTCCAGGCCGCCGGCCATGAACGCCACGTAGGCCGCGGCGCCGCCGGTTCGTTTCAGGAAGTCTCTACGGGACCACTTATCCAGGAACCGCTCGAACTGCTCGAAATCCTTGTCTTCCCCGTTCGTGACTCGCCCCATCTGACCCGCCCTCCAGCCAGGCGCCGGCCACCCCAGCCGGTGTCGTCAAGCTCACCGGCCATCATATGTGTAGTAGCAATGACGGTCAAAAAACGAGATGTGAACCCCTCCACGGTCGCGGTTGGCCTGGCGAGGGTGGTCCTGCACCTCCCGGAGAGTGGTTCGCTGAAGGCCAAGCGCCAGGTCGTCAGCGGCCTGCTGCGTCGCGTTCGGTCGGAATTCCAGGTCGCCGCCGCCGAGGTCGGCGAGAGAGACCTCTGGCAGCTCGCCGAGCTCGCCATAGCCTGCGTGAGCGCCGACAGCCGCCACGTCGACGAGGTGCTTGCGGCCGCCCTTTCCTACATCGAGTCCCACTCCGATGGAGCCCGAATCACCGACGTGTCGACCGAGTTGGTCCGGCTCTGATGCGCGCGTCCGACGCGCGCACTGAGGATTTAATAGACGAGTTCGAAGCCACCCAGCCGTTCAGGCTGGACGCGTTCCAGCGCGAGGCGATCGACAAGCTGGAAAAAGGCCAAGGAGGCGTGCTCGTCAGCGCTCCGACGTCGAGCGGCAAGACGATCGTTGCCGAGTACGCGATCTTTCGCGCTCTGCAGGAGGGCGGGAAGGTGCTCTACACCACGCCGCTCAAAGCGCTGAGCAACCAGAAATACCACGACTTCGTGCGCCAGTACGGCGAGTCGACCGTCGGCCTGGTCACAGGCGAGAACACGATCAACGACGACGCTCCGGTCGTCGTCATGACGACCGAGATCCTGCGCAACCTGATCTATGAAGACCCGAAAAGGCTCGACCTTGTCCAGTACGTGGTTCTCGACGAGGTCCACTACATAGACGACTTCCCGCGTGGCTCGGTGTGGGAGGAGATCGTCATCCAGGCGCCGAAGACGATCAAGCTCGTCGGGCTGTCCGCGACCATCGGCAACTACAAAGAGATCGCCGACTGGATGGCCGAGAACCGAGGCGGCATGGAAACGGTCTTCCACGACGTCAGGCCGGTCGAGCTGAAGATGTGGCTGGCGATCAACAACCGGTTTCTGCCTCTGTTCAAAAACGATGGCGAGATCGACCAGCGGACGTGGAGCAGGGCGGCCCAGGAGGAGGAGGCTTCATACCGGATCGGGCAATACCGCAACCTCCCGTCCAACGACCTGCTGCACGTCGTCCCAGAGCTCCGCAGCCTGGACATGCTGCCTGCGATCTATTTCATCTTCTCGCGCCGCGGCTGCCGCGAGGCTCTCAAGCGCTGCTCGTATCACGAGATCGACCTCACCACCGCGGCCGAAAAGGAGGCAATCGACCGCGTCGCGGCCGAGCGCTTGCACGGCCTTAAGGACAAAGACGAGGAAGCGCTGTTCCGGCGCATGGTGGATGCGCGTCTGCTCCGCCGCGGGCTGGCCGAGCACCATGCGGGCCTCCTGCCCTACCACAAGGAAATGGTCGAGGAGCTGTTCCAGCGCGGCCTCATCAAGGTCGTGTTCGCGACCGAGACGCTTTCGTTGGGCATCAACATGCCGGCTCGCGGCGTCGTGGTCTCCTCCTTCACCAAGTTCGACGGCGTCAACTTCTCCAACCTGACAACTGGCGAGCTGACACAGCTGATGGGACGGGCCGGCCGTCGCGGCATCGACGTCATCGGCCATGGCGTGATCCTCAAGGAGTCAGACGTGGAGATCGGCACCATCTACGAGGTCGCGATGGGGCCAACGCTCGTCGTCGAATCCAAGTTCCTACCCAGCTACAACATGGCGCTCAACCTCATGCGCGTCTACACGCCCGAGGAAGCCGAGGGGCTGATGCAGCGGTCGTTCGGCCAGTTCCAGAAGAGGCTCGCCGCCGATCAGACGAAGGAGCGTCTCGTCAATGTTCGCCAGCAGCTGGACGACATCCGCCGGATGTGGGACGACCCGGAGGTCTCGATCGAGGATGTGGCCCAGTACTTCAAGCTCGAAGACCGCAGGCGCGCGATCCGGATCGAGCTCAAGCGGCTGCGTCGTGAAGGCGCCGCGGAACGGCGAGGACGGCGAAGTCGGCACACCAGGGCGATGACCTCCAGTGGCCGCATGATCCAGCGACTCGAGGTCGAAGCGAAAGGGTTGCTGGAGCGCCAGCGAAAGCTCAAGGTGGTGCGCTCCCCGCACTTTGGCGAGCTTGTCCAGAGATACGCCGAGTTTCGCACGCTTCAGAAGGAGCTCGATGCAGGGTCGCGCGAGGTCACCGGGCAGATGGATGAGTACCCCCGCAAGCTGCGCCGCCTATGCAAGATCCTCACCGAGGCGGGCTTTCTCGCTCATGACAAGCCGACCGACAAGGGCTTGTTCGCGGCGCGCGTGTACGGCGAGAACACCATCCTGGTCGCCGAGGCGGTGTGGTTGGGATGGTTCGACGGTCTGGCGCCGGAAGAGGTTTGCGCGGTGCTTGTGATGTTGGCCGCTGAAGACAGGGACCGTGGTGGTCGAGATCGCCAGGCACGCGGGCCGCGGCGCTATCCGACGCCGGCGATCGCGCAAACCGCGCGGTTGATCCGCTCGCTGTATTTCCGGTTCGCTGACATGGAGAGCGACCTCGACGAGCCCAACCTACGCACGCCTTCGCATGACTACATCGACTTCGCGTATCGGTGGTCCGCCGGGGAGCCGCTCGACCAGATTCCGCTGCCGGCCAACATTGACATCGGCGACGCGATCAAGGCTATGAAAGGCCTGTACTCGCTGCTGCGCCAGCTTGAGTGGGCCTTGCGCGTCGCGAAATCACCGCTCAAAGACACCGTCTCGCAAGCCGTGCTGCAGATGGAACGCGACGTCATCAAACGCACATACTGAGAAGATATGAGAGGAAACCTAGGTTTCCTCTCATGGCTCTTTTTCCTGCAGGTTGGGACTTATCAAGCAGCTTCTCCAGGCCACGTAAGCAGCCGATGAGGATGATTGGCGGACGGCCTGGCGAAGCCAGGCCTATCTGCCACGCGCGATTTCCGGCATAGACTGAATCCGAAAATGGCAGGTAAGAAGCGACGCGTTCTCGTCACCGGCGTTGCCCGCTGGTGGGGTGCGCTCCTCGTACAGCGCCTCGTCGAGGACCCTGATGTGGCTGAGGTCATCGGCATCGACGTCCGCGAGCCGCGTTACGACCTGGGGCGCGCCGACTACCTCAAGCTCGACATCAGGCACTCACTGATTGGAAAGCTCGTGCGAGCCGTTGGCATCGACACCGTCGTGCATACGCTGATCCGCATCGACTCCTTCGACATGGACCCGCGCCGCGCCCACGAGATGAACGTGATCGGCACGCTCAATTTGCTCGCCGGGTGTGCCGGCGAGGGCAGCCCGGTCAGGCGCTTCGTGCTCAAGTCGTCGGGGCACGTGTACGGCTCGCGCTTCGACCTGCCGGCAGGGTTGCGCGAGGACCACCGCCTGGACAGCAACTCGCGCCACCAGTTCGTGCGCGACATCGTCGAGGTCGAGTCCTATGTCAGCGACTTCGCGTTGCGCAACTCCAACATCACAACCCTGGTCCTCCGCTTTGCCAACAGCCTCAACCCGGATGAACCGCAGCCGCTCGCCCGCTACCTGGACCTGGAAGTGGTGCCGACCGTGGCCGGCTACGATCCCTCGCTGCAGCTGATCCACCGCGACGACTGCGTCGAGGCGATGGCGCTGGCGACAAAGAAAGGGCCGGCCGGCGCCTACAACATCGCCTCGCCAGGACCAGAGCCGCTTTCCAGGCTGCTCGATTCAGCGGGCAAGCTGCACGCGCCGCTGCTCCCACCCATCGGGCTCGAGCTCGCGGCATTCGCCGTCCGCAAGGCTGGGGTCGCGTTCCTTTCGCCCCAGCTCCTCGACCTCCTGCGCTGGGGCCGCTCGCTGTCGATGGCCAAAGCCGCACGCGAGCTTGGCTTCCGCGCGGCCCGCGACACGCGCGCCTCGTTCGAAGACTTCATCCAGCAGCGCCGCGTCCTCCGCTACGCACCCGACCGCCACGCGTACCAATACGAGAAGGAGTTGGAGGACTTCATCCACACGCGCCAGCTGGCGTCGGAGAACGGCGAGGGCGAGCCCGATGGGGCGCTGGCGGCTGCCGGAAAGGAAACCCTTAAGGCTCCCCCCCGCCCCCATCGATCACGATCACTTCCCCGTTGATGTAGCTGGCGGCGTCGGAGACCAGAAACGCCACCGCGCTCGCGACCTCGTCGGGCACGCCGATCCTGCCCATCGGATTCGAGGCCAGCACGCGTTCGAGGATGGCCTCGTTGCCCCACAGCGCCTCGGCAAAGCGCGTCTTGATGAGGCCCGGGGCGACAGCGTTGACGCGGACCTTGCCGCCCACCTCGCGCGCC
>DATHDR010000096.1:0-4337 GCA_035318965.1 Verrucomicrobiia bacterium
GTGAAGTCCCGAATCTCGACCCAGCGTCGCTCCGCGGCGGACCGCTCGATCGCGTCGCACACCGCCTGGACCGCGGCGCCCTGCGCGAAGTCAGGCTCCCATGGCCCGTCCGGCCACCGCTCCAACAGGTCGCCGAGGTGGTTGACGAAGCTGGCGCCGTAGCCCACGCCCTGACCGATGGGCCACCAATTACGCGCGTAGGGATGGGATTCGTGCTCGGCGCGGATCCTTCTCATTCCGTAAAGAGAAGGTGCGTCGCCGCCTTCGCCATAGAGGAGCTCGTTGAGCCTTGCGTATTCGAAGACAAGCGTTCCGGTCGACCCGTTGACCTCGATCGTGAAATCGCACGGACGCCGCACAGCGGTGCGGGCCATCTCGAACACTCCGCGCGCCCCGGACTCAAATCGCACCAGCGCCGACGAAGCCTCGTCGACCGTCACAGGTCGGTGTGATCTTTCGCGTACGAACGTCTCCGACTGGCCGGAAACCTCGGCGATTCCGCCCGTCATCCAGGTCGCCATGTCGATTAGGTGGCTGCCCAGATCCGCAATCGTGGTGCCGCCCATGGAACGGTCGAACCGCCAGTCGAAAGGTATCGACGCGTCGACGAACTCGTCCGAAAGCCAGGTTGCCCGAAGCAATCGCACCGTGCCGACCGCGCCCTCATCCACCATGCGCTTCATCAAAGAGACTGCAGGCAGGCGGCGGTAGTTGAAGCCGATCGCGTTCAGCACGCCGGCCTTGTTCACCGCGCCGGCGGCAGACACCGCCTGGGCGTACGTCGTTGCCAGGGGCTTCTCGCAGATCACCGCCTTGCCGGCCGCGGCCGCTGCGGCAGCGATCTCTGCGTGCGTGCCGGGCGGGGTGCAGATGTCGACGATGTCGACGTCGGGCCGCCTGACCAGCTCCTGCCAGTCGTCGGTCCAGGCGTCAAAGCCGTAGGCCGCAGCCGCCTGCGACACCTTCTCCTTGTCTCTTCCGCTGATCGCACGTAGCCTGGGCCGATAGGGCAGTGAGCGCATCACAGGAGCGACGGTGTAGCCGTACGAGTGAGCCTTGCCCATCATCCCGTAGCCAGCCATTCCGATCCCAACCTCGGGCACAGCCACTTAATCCGTAACCGCCTGGGCGGCCGCCCGCTCCGCGGCCTCGAGCGCGGCCGCCGCATCGCCTCCGCCCGCTCCTTCCCGCGGCTCGCCGCGCACGTGCCGGGCGAAGCTCTCGGCCTGCAGCCGCAGGGCCCCGAAAAAGCTCTCATCCGCGGTCGGCGGCCACAGGAACTTGCACTCCTCCGCGTCCGCGGTGCCGAACACCTCCACCTTGCATACGTCGCCCAGGGGAAACCGCCGGCCGAGCGAGACCAGCGCGGTGGTGCCTCCGGAAAGCTCGGCCATCGCCTGCGCGCTTTCGGGATCGCCGGGCCATGGCTCGGCCGCCACTCCGCAGAAAAGCGAGCTGATCTTGCCGAACTCCTGTCCGGTTAGCCAGCGCGTCTGATCGAACTCGTGCACCCCCATGTCGATGAAGATGCCTCCGCTGTGGGTGCGGAAATACGCGGTCGGTGGTTTTTCGTCCCACTGGTAGCAGGCGACCAGGTAGATCTCGCCAAGCTCCCCCGCGGCGATGCGGCCGTGGAGCCGCTTGAGGGATGGGACGAACCTCCGCCAGAAGCCGATCTGGAACGGCAGGCCGGCGCGGGCCGTCAGGCCGGCCGCTTCGCGAGCTTCGACCGCTGTGACACCGACCGGCTTTTCGCACAGGATGGGCATCCCGGCCGAGACCAGCCGCTTGATGGTCTCGAGGTGGTAGTCGCTGGGCACGCAGACCAGCACGGCGTCAAAGCCACCCGCCCCCAGCATCGAGTCGAGGTCGGCATAAACCGCGGCGTCCATGCGTGGAAGAGAAGCTCGCGCGGGCTCCATGGGTTCGGCGATCGCGGTGACACGCACGGTCTTGGAATTGGCCAGGGCGCGCAGGTGGTTGCGGCCCATCCGGCCGGCGCCGGCAAGGCCCAGGTTGAAGACTGTCAAAGGCTCTTCTAAAACCCCCGGGCGGCCAGGTATTCGCGGTTGGCCCGCTGGTCGGCGGCGGGCTTTCCATCGGCATCCGGAAGCACGTCCTGCTCGACCACGAGCCAGCCTGAATATCCAGTCCGCAGCCGCTCGAGCACGCCCTCGACGTCGAGGTCACCTTCGCCCAGCCGGCAAAAGGCTTTACGGCGCCATATCTCGGCGACTGGCGCGGCCTCTTTCACGATCTGTTCGACGACCGCCCTGCGGGCGTCTTTCAGGTGGACGTGGTTGATCCGGGCGCCCCAGTCGTTCACGGCGCTCACGGGATCGCCGCCGCCCAGCAGCAGATGACCGGTGTCGAGACAGAGGCCGATCGTTGTCAGCTCCAGGACCTTCTCGATCTCCCATGGAGCTTCGATGTGCGTACCGGTCTCGTGGTGGAAGGTCGGTTCGTAGCCGCGGGCTCGACAGCGCGCCACCGCCATCTCGACGCCATACGCGAAATGCTTCCACCCCTCGGCGTCGAACCCCAGCGACCGGTCTCGGGCTGCCTGGCCCGGCCGCGAGCGTCGGAGATCGCTGCCCGCATCGGCCAGCGTCGGTCGCGGCTTCAGTCCGTTGCCGTCCGCGCTGACCGCATCGAAGACGTCCAGGAGCCCGTCCAGCTCACCAACGGCCGCCGGCATCTTCGACGGGTCGCTGAACGGAAGCTCGAAGAAACCGCCCGCAAGCGCGAGGCGCCGCCGAGCCAGGTTGCCTGCCAGCTCTTCGCCGTATCCGAAGTAACCCAGAGGCCCCAGATCGATGCCTGCGTATCCGGCGCCCGCGACCGCGTCGAGGACGGCGGCGCCATCGGGCACGTCGGGCAAGATCCCGACGGTCAGCTCGAATGCGCCATAGCTGACGGGTGCATTGGCGACGACGATCTTCCCGTTCGGCTGGTTCACGTCGTCGCTTGGGCCATCGCGGGCTCCGAAGGACGGTCTCGCGGCGTGCGGCTTTGGTGCACAGCGACCACGGCTTCGCACAAGGCGATGTCGTGGAGCGAATCCCGACCGGAAGTCACGGGTTGGCGGCCGGAGGTGATGCAGTCATGGAAATGAATGAGCTCCTCTTTGAAGCTCTCGCGATACGACGCGATCTCCTCGGTTCGCCACGAGCGCGGAGACTTCGCCACTCCATCCTCAGAGACGAGCAGCGTCGGCACGCTGCGCAGGAATGGCGATGGGAAAGAAAGCGTCAACCGGCGGGTGGGGGAGTGGAAGGCGAGCTCCATCGAGTAACGCGCGATGCCGGGCAGGTCGACCCATGCCAGGATGCACTGGGTGCGGCCGTACTTGAAGATCGCGGTTAGCCCTGTCTCGCGGATGTCCGCGAACTCGAGGCGTTCCGGCTCTCCCATGACTCCGCGCATCGCATTCAGCTCGTGTACCAGGCTGTCCAGCAACACCATGTGATACGCCCACCGCGAAAGGGCGTCCGCGTCAGGGACCGCGGCATTGATGCGAGCCTCGTTGTCCTCTTTCAGCGACTGCGCGAGGTCCGCCGGAAGCGGCCCGCCACGACGCAGGTTGTAGTGCTCGACGTAAGGCTCCAGGGGTGACTCGAGCGTCGTGATCTGGATCAGCCTCAGGTCCAGCAGTGTGCGCGACTCTTCCAGGAGGCGCAGGTAGGCGGGGTCGTAGCGCTTGTTGTACGCGACCATCAGCGTCACGCCGGCGGCATCGGCGGCTTCGATCATCGCTCGGCCCTCGGCGACCGAGAAGCACATCGGTTTCTCCACCAGCACGTGCATCCCGGCTTTTGCCGCCGCGATTGCGATCGGCGCGTGGCTGCCGGAGGTCAGGACGAGCACCGCGTCCAGCGGTCTGGCGACAAGCTCCTGCCAGGTGGCGAACTGCTCGGGGACCGCATACTCCCGGGCCATCGCGGTGCGGACTTCTTCAGAGAGGTCGCAGATGGCGGCGATCTCGAATCGATCCGCTAGCTCGCGCAGGTAGTGGAGGTGCATGACCTGTGCGACCAGGCCGCACCCGATGACCCCCACCCTCAGTCTCTTGGCCATCCCTACCCCGATGTTCGAATACGTTGGAACGTTCCACGGAACGTATAGGAAAGGCCTCTCAGTGTCAACACCCGACCCTGCTTTCCAGGGCCGTCGAAAGGGTTGCCGCCGCCTCACGGATCCCGTCCTCGGGCGCCACGAACGGGTCCTCGTGCTCGATCGCCAGGGTCTGGACCCGCAGGCTACGGGCGACCAGCTCCCGAACGAAGGCGTTCCACCACGCCTGGTCCTTGCCCCGCCCAACGACCGCGAAATTCCAG
>DATHDR010000097.1:0-5180 GCA_035318965.1 Verrucomicrobiia bacterium
GGCCTCCGCGGAGGACCGGCTCGCGATGACCAAGCTCGCGGTTGAGGGCGAGCCGAGTCTCGAGGTGTCTGATGTCGAGGTCAGGCGGGGCGGAAGGTCTTACACCGTCGATACCCTCAACGAGCTGCGTCGAGCGCACCCGGATGACGAGCTGTTCCTCATCCTCGGGTGGGACGCGGCACGGCTGTTTCGCACCTGGCATGAGCCTGAGCGGGTGGCGGCCCTCGCCTCGGTGGTGATCGTCGATCGACCGGGCGTTGGACAACCAGACCTATCGGAGCTCAGGGGCCTCGGGCTTGACCCCGCGCGCGTCATCAAGTGCCATTTCCCGACCCCGGACGTGTCAGGCAGCGCGCTGCGGCGCGCCGTCGCAGCCCGCCAGCCCGTGACCGGCCAGGTGCCGCCGGCGGTCGAGCTCTACATCGCAGAGCGCAACCTCTATGGGGATAATCGATAGATTGGGATCTAGCCGGGGAAAGGGATTGACTGCGCTGCAGCTCGCTCGCCTCCTGCGGGGCGCGGCGGCCGAGAAGAAAGCGTGGGACCCGGTGGTCATCGATGTGCGCGAACAAACCTCCATCGCCGATTACTTCGTCATCTGCGAGGGCGAGACGGACCGCCAGGTACGCGCCATCGCGGACGGGATGGTCGAAGCGGCTAAAGAGAAGCAACTCCGGCCACTCGCAGTCGATGGGTACAGCGACGCGACGTGGATCCTGCTCGACTTCGACTCCGTGCTCGCCCATGTCTTCCTGCCGGGCGAGCGCTCTTATTACGACCTGGAGAGCCTGTGGGCACCGGCGGCGAAGCGGCGCAGGCGGGCTGCCTCGGCTTAGCCAGGAGGTCGTCCCCCCACCCGGCGCTGCGCGCCGACCTCCCCCTTCGGGGGAGGTGAGAGCCCCTAGATGATCTGGCTGTAGCGGTCGAAGATCTCGCGTAGGTCTGCTGGTGGTTCGACTCGGTGCTTTTTCATCACCTCGAACAGGCTCAGGATGTGCCGGACGCCGGCGAGCGTCACACCCTTCTCGCGCGTGAGGTGCTGGATGACCTGCACCTTGCTGATGTCGCGCTGCGAGTAGCGGCGGCGGTTGGTGCTCGTGCGGTGCGGCTCGATCAGCGCAGCGTCCTCGTAGAGCATCAGCGTGCGAGGGTGAGTCTCCAGGATCTCCGCAGCCACACTGATTGTGTACAGCGGCTTGTCGAGATCGCTGAACGACGGCTGTGCGCCACGTGGCGCTCGCGTGTTCAAGAGGCTAACGGAGCGACGCGAGGATCTGGATGATGGCCGGCCCCAGAAGAACGATCCAGAGCACTGGGAAGATGCAGCCGACCATTGGGAACACCATTCGTGACGATGCCTGGGCGGCTCGTTCCTGCGCGGTCTGGCGCTGCCGCCGGCGCATCTCGGTGGCCTGCACGCGAAGAAGCCGCGCGATTGGGACACCCATCTGGTCCGACTGCACTATCGACTCGACAAGGTGGTGCAGGTCCGGCACGCCTGTGGTCTCCGCCATGTGCTCGAGCGCGCTCATGCGCGGGCGGCCCAGACGGATCTCCCTCAGCACCTTGCCAATCTCATCCCCGAGTGCGTTGTGGAACCGCTCGGTGATGCTCAGCAAGCCTTCGTCCAGGCTCATGCCCGATTCGACGACAAGGGTGAGGAGGTCGGTTGCCTCGGCTAGCGAGCGCTGGATCTCGTGCCGGCGCGAAGCGATCCGCTGCTCCAGCCAGAGGGTTGGAATGAAGTAGCCGAGGACCGCCGCTATGGCGCCCGTGATGGGCACGACGATGAGCACTGGAATCGGCACGGGAAGCAGCAGCCCGGTACCGAGACCGGCGATCGCCATCAGCGCAGACAGGCTGTAGCGAACCGCCTGGAACCCAGCAGGTGTGAGGCCGCCCGGGTCGCCGGCTCGACTGAGCTGCTGCCGGACCTGGACGGTGGCTGTGGCGGAGAGCCGCGACGTGAACGGCTTGGCAAGCGCCTCGAGCTGTTTAACCAGCGTGGGTCTGGGCGCCGGAGCGGTAACGCTTCCATTGGTGGCCGCCGCGCTCGTGCGGTACTGGTCAATTGCGATGAAATACGCCATCACGACGATGGCGCAGATGACTCCTGCAGTGAGGGCGATCAGGAACATCAGGCTTCCAGCGCGGTCATCCGCGCGATGATGAGGTTGCCGACCAGCACGAACAAAGCGGCGACCCCGAGGAGCACGTACCCGATGAACGTGCTGGTCATCGGCGCGAAATAGCCTGGAACGAAAACGTAGAGGCCGAGGGCGAGCAGGATCGGCAGCCCGGTGATGATCGTGGCGGAGGCGCGCGACTGTGCGGTGAGGACGCTCATGTCGCGCTTGGTCTGCAACCGGTCGCGAAGCGTGTCGGAAATGTTGTCGAGCACCTCGGCCAGGTTGCCACCGACCCTCGTGTGAAGGAGGATCGCGGTCACGATGAACTCGAGGTCTGGGCTGTTGATGCGAAGGAGTAGGGCGCTGAGCGCTTCTTCGACCGAGGTGCCGAGCGTGATCTCGGTCGCGACGCGTTCGAACTCTGTCGATACGGGAGGTTGCGACTTTGCCGCCACAGTCTCCAGGGCCCGGTCGATCGCGTAACCCGTCTTGAGAGAGTTCGAGAGCAGCTGCAGCATGCTCGCCAGCTGCTCGTTGAACATGTTCTGCCGGCGGCGCTGGAGGTAGCTGAGCACCACTGGCGGTACCACGAATCCAACGATAGCCAGGATCAGCGGGCCTAGCGAGATGCCAAAGCGGAACAGTCCGATCAAAGCTCCCAGCGATACGGCTCCGATCCGGATCAGGAGGTATTCCGACGGGCTGATGTTTAGGCCCGCGCGGGCCAGGTCTTCGGTCAGGGTCGGTTTGCCGCTGGCGCTCCGACGCTGGCTTAGGTTTTCAGCCGCCGGCCGCAGCAACCTCTCGACCAGCTCGCGTGGCGTTGCCCTTGGCGGAGCCGCCGCCATCGGCCGAGCGATCCGCTCCTTGCGGATGCGGTCCAGGCTCCAGAAGAAGACCACGATCGCGGCGGCCATGGGCACGACGACGATGACCTGAGGCGGCAGGTTCAATCCACAGCCTTAAAAGAGGGTTGGGTAGGCGGCCTGCATGATCTGAAGGGTCACGCCCTTCGCGGCGGTGACAGTCGGGCACCCAGGATCAGGAGTCTGTGCGCCTGGTGCAAGGTAATCGTGGAACGACTCGAGGGCGTATTTCATTGAGGCATACGTCAGAAACCAGGTGATGACCTCAGCCTGGCATTCGGTCACGACCACCGTCAGGCTGCTCGCGGCGGAGCTGTTGCCCCCAGCCGCGTTGCCCTGCGTACCAACCCGGATCACATGCAGGTTGGTGAAGATCGTCTTGGACGCCACCTTGCCCGCCGTGGAGACCGTCGCGATCACGGAAATGTAGTCGTCCTTCTGGATGTAGTCGGCCACTCCCTGCTGTTCGCTGGTGGGGATGGTCAGGGCGACGTAGCCCGTCGGGATGGGCAGGTACTCGGACTGAGAGCCCAGGGCCTGGTTGGGCTTCGCCACGTCGTTGGCTGTGATCGTCTGGCCGCTGGGGATCGTGACTAGCGGGATCATTCCCTCCAGGTCCTGGAGCCTTGTGAAAAACACCTTGGGGTAGTTTGCGGGTACCGGTATGGCCTTCAATTCGAGCGAAGCCGAATCGATCGGAAGCCTCGGCTGGAGGTCTCGGGTCGCCACGACCACCGTCATGAGGGGACTGCTCGATGCGTTCTGGGCGTTGAGAGCTACGAGGACGAAGGCTGCAATCACGATCAGGGCGAGGAGGATTCCGAGGATGGTGAACGGCCTTCTGAACGTAAGACCGGCCAATAGGGGGCGCACAGCCGACACATCATAGGCAAGATAGTCCGGTGCCGCGCCCCCCTAAGACGCCCTTGCTGCGCAGCTCGATGAGACAGCGCGGCCAGTCCCTGGTCGAGTTCGCGCTTTCGTCTGTGGTCCTCTTGCTGCTCGTGGGCGGCCTGGTCGATATCGGTCGGGCGATCTACATCAGCGAGGCCCTGTCGAACGCCGCGCGCGAAGGGGCCCGCCATGGCGTTTGGTTCGACGCACCCCGTCAATCCCACCCCTACCTGTACGACGCCCAGATCAAGGCTGCGGTCGACGCACAGCTGGCGGCGATCTCCCTGCCGGCCTCGGTTCTGAAAAACCCGGCGACGACATGCCCGGCGCCGACAGACGGAAATGCCTACCACAACCCCCCTTACGCAACCTCGGCCTACCCGCCGACGGCAAACCAGCCATGGCTGTACATCTGCTACAACAACTCGGCCGGCCTGGACTTCACCTCCCCGGCCACCAACCAGGGACAGCTCGACCTCAACGTTATCGTCCTGTACGCCTACGGGCCTTTGACGCCTCTGGTCACGGCGCAGTTCGGCATCTTTCGCGTCGCTGTGAACCAGCACATGACGGTGCAGGGAAACTAATGACTCACCCGCGCGGTTCTCAGAAATCGCAGGCACTGATCGAGTTCGCACTCGTGTCGCCGGTGCTGCTTCTTCTTCTGTTTGGCATTGTCGACATCGGGCGAGCTGTCTTCTACTACGACACGCTCAACCACGCCGCAAGAGAGGGCGCGCGGACCGCTATCCGCGCGTCGAGCCAGCTGCCGAGCAACGCCGACGTGCTTGCGACGGTTACTGCCCAGATGATCGGTGTGCCTGTGACGGCTCCGTGTCCCCAGGGACCGGTGACGAGCGCCACGCCACCCGACAACGCCGCCTGGCTGTATATCACCGAGCCAAATCCGCCCTCTGGCGTGGAAACCACGCCGCCGCCAAACGCGCCCGGCGGTGAGTACTCCGCGCTTGCGAGCGGCTCGTGCAGCGCTGTGAATCCGACAGGGGGAAACCAGCAGCTGCAGGTAACCCTGCGTTTCAATCTGATTCTCATCACGCCGGTGATCGCGCAGGCAACGGCCAACCACATAGTGATCAACGCGGCTGCGATCTTCCGAACGGAGTACTGATTCATATTGACGAAGTGGAGGCCTAGGCCGGATTTACTCCGGCCCTCCCCGAAGCGTGCCGCTAACAATCGCCTCCTATCGTGGCGCCGGAGAGGAGGGGGTTCCGCGGGGGACGATATGTGTCCTCACCCGCGCCTTCAGCGTGGCCAGGCGATCGTCCTT
>DATHDR010000098.1:0-17195 GCA_035318965.1 Verrucomicrobiia bacterium
GCCGTCACGCTCGCGACGTCATACGCGTTCGGCGACATGTTCGGGGTGCGGCACTCGCTGCACCGTGGCGTCGGCGAGGCCAAGCTCTTCTACACGTCGTACACGGCGATGGTGGTGCTTGCGGCGGCGATCGTGCTCGTCCCATATGCGCCGCTTGGGCTCATCACGACGGCGGTGCAGGCGCTCGCGGGAATCATGCTTCCGAGCTCGACCGTCTTCGCGATCTTGCTCTGCAACGATCGCGCCGTCCTGGGCCCATGGGTCAACAGACCCTGGCTGAACCTCTTTGCCGGCCTGATCGTCGGGGTGCTTATCGTGCTGTCGATGATCCTGGTCATCTCGACCGTCATCCCGTCGATCGACGTAACCAGGCTCTTGTTGGTATTGGGCTCCGCGATGATGTTGGTGCTGGTCGGAGGTTCGGTGTGGTTCCAGCTGAACCGGGGCCGTGAGGCGCCCGCGCCCGAGCTGTCAAAGGCGGAGCGCGAGAACTGGCGGATGCCGGCCCTCGCCCTCCTCGAACGCCCGACATGGTCGCTGGGGCGGAGGATCGCGATGCTCACGCTCAGTGGGTACCTGGTGCTGGCGATCGTCCTGCTGGGAGTCAAAGCGGTCCAGCTCGCGATCGAAAGGTGAGGTAATTGACCGCTCGCTTACAAACCTAAACTGCGCCCGCCAGTAGAATGGTCGCCCGTGCCACTCGGTTTCAAGCCGGGGCACCGCGTTCGCGCGTCGCGCGGACGACTGAGCCCTTTTCGCACACTCACCATCGCCCTGCTGGCGATTGCGCTTTCCGCGGCCGCGGGTGCTTTCGCGTACTTCATCCCAGCCGCCGTCACGGCCTTCAACGCGACCGCGCAGGTCGTCAACGTTCCGTCACCGTCTGCGCCCGGGCTTTTGGTCTCGCCGTCACCTACACCTGGCCAGGCCACTCAATCACAGGGCGCATTCACGGTCCTGCTGCTGGGCTCCGACGACGATTCGAAGTTCTTCGCAGACCACGTCCTGACCCAATCGATGATCCTCGTCCGCGTGGTGCCCGCAACCAAAGAGGTCACCATGCTGTCGATACCTCGCGACCTGTATGCGCACCTGTCCACCGGAGGTTTTGGAAAGATCGACGGCGCGTACTCGTACGGAGGCGCTGGCGCGGCGATCGCCACCGTTCAGCAGGACTTCAACGTTCATATCGACGACTACATCTGGGTGGGATTGCTCGGACTGATCAAGGTCATCGATGCGATCGGCGGAATCGACGTGGTGACCACCAACCCGGTCCTCGACGACTACTACCCGGCGGACGTCTACGGGGGCGACCCGTACGGATACCAGCGGGTCGCGGTGCTGGCCGGTCCGCAGCACCTCGATGGACTCCACGCGATGGAGTACGTCCGCTCAAGGCACGGTGACCTGCAAAGTGACTTCGGCCGCTCGAAGCGGCAGCAGCAGGTCCTCACGGCGATCCGTCAGAAAGCGAAGCAGCTGGCGCCGCAGGACATTCCGGCCCTTGCTTCCGCCATCGGAGGAGAGCTCAAGACGAGCATCGGACTCGATCGGGTGGCGCGCCTGGTGCCGCTGGCGGCAAGCTTCGACAACCCGGACTCGATCCGCCAGATCGTCCTGGTTCCGCCTTACACACGTGGAGGAGGTCCGGACGGCAGCATCACCCCGAACTGGAATCTCATCCTGCCCCTGGTGCACCAGTACTTCCCATGATCACGAGATTCCTGCTTGCGGTCGGGCTCGCCATTCTGATGGTGGTTTCCGGCACCACCTCCTATGTCTACCTGTCGTCGCGCCAGTCGAAAGCGGTTGCAGCGCCACAGAAGCCAACCGATCCGACGCCACGCGCCCAGCAGCTCACCCTGCCCGGCACCATCTATCTCGCCCAATCGGGCGCCCTGTACAGCTTCAGCGCTGGACGTTTCCACCAGCTGACTGCCGAGGCGGGTTGGACGCAGCCGGCCCTTTTTCCGGACGGCAGCCAGCTGCTCGCGGTCAAACGCGGCGGGTTGTTCTCCGACGTGTACGTGCTGACACGCTTTGGCAACGTCACGAATCAGCTGACGAGCAACCAGGCGCCGGTGCGGAGCAGGTGGGACACGGGCGCAAACGCCTGGTCGTTCTATCCGCGGCTCAGTCCAGACCAAGGCACGCTTTACATGAGCTACGACGGGCCCAAGGCCGCGGGCGACGGAAACTTCAACGTCCTCATGCAGGTTTGGGGCATCCCGCGCGGAGGCACGATCCGGCAGGGTCGGAGCTGGACTCTCGCGAACAACTACAGCGGCGGCGACATTCAGCCGGTGCCGCTTCCGACCGGCGGGCTGATCTACACCAAATATTCGTACGACTCCAACTCCAACCGTGTCGGCCAGCTCTGGTACACGAACCGGGCCGGGTCGGCCGGCAAGGCGCTGACCTCGCAGGCGGTCAACTGTTCGCAGCCATCCCTCTCTCCGGACGGCCACAACGTGGCGATGATCTGCAACTACGGCAAGCAGGTCTCGTATCTCACCATCGCCTCGTGGAACGGCTCGGTGCTGGGTCCGCTTCAGACCGTGATCTCAGACCAGCTCGTGGCCCAACCGATCTGGGCCCCGGACGGGAGTGGGATCGCCTACCTGGCGCCTGGCGGGCCGGCAGCCCCGTTCCAGCTCTGGTGGCTGCCCAAGGCCCGCTACGCACCTCCTCCGCCCCCGGTCCCGTCCCCGACTCCAGGAGGTCCCCACAATGGACCCCTGCCCACCCCGAGTCCGACAGCTGTGCCCACGCCGCCGGTTGTGAAGCCAATCCAGCTCACCACCAACCTGGGCTTCGACGCTACATCGCCCCTCGCCTGGTCAGGGTAGCTAGCAGCCTGGCCCGTCGGTCGTTAACACCGGCTCGGCGTTCGCGGCGGCCGCCTGGTCTTTCGTGATCATCTTGTCCGCGACCATCGCCGCCAACACGTAGGCCCGGCGCGTTGCTGCAGCCTTCGGATTCACGGTTGGGTCGTACAGAGAAGGCGCCTGCGTGACGCCGGCGAGCAGGGCGTACTGGCCGAGCGTCAGGTCGGCGAGAGGCGCGTGGAAGTACGCGCACGCGGCCGAGGTCACCCCATAGCGCCCGAATCCTGTCGTGATCTCGCTGAGGTAGTCGGCCATGATCTGGCGCTTGCCGATCACCCCTTCCACCTTCAAGGCCAGGACCAGCTCCTTCAGTTTGTTGTAGCCCCTGGCGGAGCCACCGAGGTAGACGTCCTTGACGAGCTGCTCCGTGATGGTCGACCCGCCCTGGCACAGGCACAGGTTGGTCACGTCGTACAGCATCGCCCGCGCCAGGCCGATCGAATCGATGCCGTGGTGAGAGTAGAAGCTCTCGTCTTCGGTGGCAACGACCGCCTCAGCCAGCAGAGGCGGAACCTCGTCCTCATTCAGGAGGACCACGCCGAAGGCATCTGTGCGCTGGCGGACGCGTTGCTGAACGTCGTCCGCCGATGGCGTCGCGACCCAGATCGTGATGACGCTCGGCGCCAGCACCGCCACGATGAGGACCGCCGCCACAGCCAGGCGCCGAAGTGGCGCAGGCGCCCTACTCATAGGATCGCGCCCACGCTGAGAGCAACGGGCGGCCAGAGCGCCCAGTTACGTTAGCCATCGCGACTCCCGCAGTTCCATGGGAGAATTCCGTCGCAGCCCGAGATGACGATTCGATGGAAGATCGCACTGATCGAAGATGACCGCCGGCTCGCGCGGGCGGTCTCAGCCGGCCTCGGCGAGGAGGGGTACACGGTGCGGGCGGTCGATTCGGCCGGCCGCGGCCTCGAGCTCGTCAGGCAGTGGAACCCGGACGTGGTCCTCCTCGACCTGATGCTGCCCGACAACGAAGGGCCCGAGCTCTTCGAGGCCTTCCGCGCGGAGACCGACGCGGCCCTGGTCGGCATCAGCGCGCGTGCGTCCGTCAGCGACCGCATCGCGGGTCTCAAGCTCGGGGCGGACGACTACGTAGCGAAGCCCTTCGCGCTGGAGGAGCTGATGGCCCGCGTCGAAGCGGTCATCCGGCGCCATCGCGGCAAGGGCGGGGCACGCCTCGTGGTAGGCGACGTGATCCTGGACCTGAGCGAAGGCCTGGCGACCCGCCGCGGCCGGCAGCTGGGGCTGACCGGCATCGAGTTCCGGATCCTGGCCGCGTTGATGCGCAGCCGGGGGCAGCTGGTCACCTACGAGCAGCTGGCCGAAGCCGTGTGGGCGGTCACCACCGGCCCGGAGTCGAACTCGCTCGAGGTGCATGTGTCACGAATCCGGCAGAAGCTCGAAATGGGTGGCGAGCCTCGGCTTATCCAGACGGTTCGGGGCATCGGCTACAGGTTCATCGCGGAGTCAAAAGAAGAGGGTGCGACATGAGAAAGCGAGCAGTGGTGGTGGGAGCTCTCGCGGCGAGTTTGCTGGCCGCGGGCGGCCCAGGAACGGCGTCGGCCAACTTGATGTGGTGCGTTACAGATCCGCCGATCCAGGTGGTGACGCCCGGCGGGCACTACCTGATGGTCAACAACATGATCTATCTCTCGCCGGTTGACAGGCACAAAGCAAAACTCATCAGTGACGACGCCGGCACGGCCCCCAACGGAAATGGCGGCACTCGCATCACCGTTCACGTCTACATTCCGGCAGTCGTTCACGGCGCGTATGTAGTGTCGTCCAACAACCGGTACCAGGTGACCGATGCGGCAGGTGCAAACGGCGGCCGGATCGTGACCCTCACCCTCGACGTGCCGACGAGCTGAGCGGGCCGTTGGTGCCAGCCTTCGAAAGCCTCCCGGTGCGGCTGAAGGCGGTCATTGTTGGAGTTCCCCTGGCGGGGATCGGACTCGCCGCGTTCGCCGCTGCGACCGGTGGCTTCGCAGCAGCCCAGACCTGGCGTTGGGCATTGATCCCGGCCTGCGCAGCGGGCGTCTTGCTGGCGGAGAGGTATCCCGTGAAGATCGGGCCCGAGCAAAAGGTCAACCTCGGTGCCCTTCCCTGCCTGCTAGCGGCGCTGCTGCTTCCACCTGGGGTTGGGCCGGCGACCGCAGCCCTGAGCGTGCTCGCCGGCAACCGGATGGTGCGCCGATCCTGGTGGGAAAGCGCCTTCAACGCGGGAAACGTGCTCGCGTCGTCCTCGTTAGCCGCGCTCGTGGGCGCGATCGGACACGACGTCGGCGGGACGCAAGACCTTCGGGCAACGCTGGCGGCCCTGATCTATTTGGTGAGCAACCTGTTGTTGGGGGTCTGGCCTGCGTCTTTACACACCGGTCGCCCATACATCGGCCTCGTCAAGCAGGCGGTGACCGCATCATGGCCCGCATCCCTGACTCTGGCCGCGTGCGCGGTCAGCATCGCGGTGCTGTCGATCGAGGCACCGGTGGCCGCCCCGCTGCCCTTGGTTGTGCTCCCGCTGATCTACCGCATGAATCTCGCCATCCTCGCCCAGGCGAAGGCCAACGACCAGCTGGCCGGCGTGCTCACCGCGCAGCGCCGCTTTCTCACCGATGTTTCGCACCAGGTGGCGACACCGCTCGCGACGATCATGACCAACCTCTCGATCATGCGCCGGGCCAGCCGCAGCGGCGCCGCAGGCCAGGCGATCGAGGACAGCGTCGCGGAGGCGGAGCGCATGAAGCGGATGCTCATGCGTTTGCGTGCTCTCGCTCACGCCGACGAGGACGTGCCCCTTCGCAGGGAGCTGGTCGACCTGGCCGAGCTCACTGCCGACGTTGTCCGAGCCTATGCGGCGCAGGCGGGCACCTCAGGTGTTGGCCTGTTGACCGAGGTCACGACTTCCGCGAGCATTAGCGCCGACAGGGACCTCTTGCGAGAGGCGGTGGCCAACCTCGTCGATAACGCGGTGCGTTTCAGTCCTCGCGGCGCGGACGTGACCCTTCGCGTCGCCCGAGGCTCGGCCGGACCATCGATCGACGTCATCGACGCCGGGCCCGGCATCGATGAAGACCGGCTGCCGCGCCTGTTCGAGCGGTTCCAGCGCAGCGACTCAGGCAGTGGTCTGGGTCTGGCCATCGCTCGCCGGGTCGTCGAACGCCACGGCGGAACGCTCCGAGTTCAGACCGCTCGTGGAACGGGAAGCACCTTCACGATCGAGCTGCCGGAAAACCACGGCTGAGACTGTTTATCTGACCAGGCCGACCAGCGATGTTCGATATCGCTCGCCAGCCGTTGATCTAACTTAAGCCCGTGGCCATCATCGTCTGCCCGCAGCCGCAGGCGGCTGAGATCGGACTCGAGGTCATGCGCCGAGGGGGGAACGCGATCGATGCAGCGGTCACGTGCGCGTTCGTACAGGGCGTGATCGACCCGCAGATGTGCGGCATCGGGGGATGCGGCGTGATGCTTGTACACAGCGCCACGGGCGGCGACGCGTTGCTCGAGTTCTACGCAACAGCAGGGTCACGTGCGCGCGAGGACCAGTGGCAACACCTCTTCATCCGCGAGGCGGCCGACAGGTATGGCTACGTGCTCGACGGCTGGGTCAACGATGTCGGTTACCAGTCGGTGGGTGTGCCGGGAACCGTGGCGGGGCTGCATGAAGCGCTTACGCGGTTCGGCACGATTTCGTGGGAGCGGGCGATCGAACCCGCGATCCCGCTCGCGCGCGACGGGTTTCCGGTCAGCGGCTTCATGCACGGGTACTGGACCACCGACTACGGACCCGACGTGGTGCCGAACCTGCAGCGCATCCAGGCCACGCCCGCGGCGAGGTCGATCTACACCCACGACGGCAAGCTGTTCGCGATCGGCGAGCGCATGGTGCAGGCGGATTACGCTCGCACGCTCGAGCACCTGGCGAGCGAGGGACCCGACGCGTTCTACCGAGGCGAGATCGCGGATGAGATCGCTGACGACTTCGCGGCCAATGGCGGATTCATCACCAAAGAAGATCTCGCGGGCTACACAGTGAATGTGACCGAACCGTTGAGGGGCACGTACCGCGGTCTTCAGGTTGCGGCTGCGGGTCCCCCCGCCGGCGGCCTGACGCTGCTCCAGATGCTGAACTTCCTCGAGGGATATGACCTCGGCGCTCAGGGTTGGCCGAGCACCGAAGCCGCGGGTCTCTTGGTGGAGGCGATGGCATGGGCGATGGCAGATCGCGACCTGCACATCGCCGACCCTCGATTCATCCAGATTCCGACGGGGGCGCTCGCCGACAAGCAGTACGCAGCCAAGGCCCGCGACGTGGTCGCTGCCGGAGCTCGCGCACACGATCGTGCAGACACGACGCATGTCTGCGTCGTCGACGACGCCGGAAACGCAGTGTCACTGACCCACACGCTCGGGTCGGCGAGTGGCGTGGTGACCCCTGGACTGGGTTTTGGCTACAACGACTATATGAACTGCTTCGACCCGCGTCCCGGCCGTCCCAACTCGATCCTGGCGGGCAAGACCCGGGTGACCATGATGACGCCGACTTTCGTGTTCGAAAAAGGCGGAAAGCTCCGGGCATGTGTGGGTGCGCCCGGCGGGACCAAGATCGTGACCGGGATCCTCCAGGTGCTCGTCAACGTGATCGACCACCGGATGTCCCCGGTCGAGGCGGTGAGCGCGCCGAGGATCGATTTCCAGGGTGACGTTGTCCAGGCGGAGGCGCGCATCCCGCTCGTCGTGTGCCAGGGTCTTGAGGGCCGCGGCTACCAGGTCAACCGGCGCACGCTGAATTACGACTCCTATTTCGCGCGGCCTCAGCTGATCGTCGCCGAGCCCGACGGCTTCCTCCACGGGGCCTCCGACCCGCGAAAGGATGGCGGCGCCGCATTTGATACAGAGGCGGAATGAGGTTCAAGGACAGAGTCGCGCTCGTCACAGGCGGTGGAAGAGGCATCGGCGCGGCGACCGCTCAGCTGCTTGCGCGCGAAGGGGCGAAGGTCGCCGTGTCGGACATGGACGTGGCTCAGGCCGAACAGGTTGCGGGTCCGATTCGAGGCCTCGCGATCGCCTGCGATGTCACCAATCGCGAGCAGGTCGACGCGATGGTCGATCGCACGGTCAAGGAGCTGGGCGGGCTCGACATCCTTGTCGCGTGCGCGGGCATCACGCGCGACAACCTGCTCTTCAAGATGACGGACGAGGACTGGGATGCGGTCATCGACACTCACCTGAAGGGCACGTTTCTGTGCGCGAGGGCGGCGCAGCGGCAGATGGTCGAGAAGAAGTACGGAAAGATGGTCCTTCTCTCGTCGACCTCGGCTCTGGGCAACCGCGGGCAGGTCAACTACTCGGCTGCGAAAGCCGGCCTCCAGGGCATGGCGCGGACGCTCGCAATCGAGCTCGGCCCGTTCAACGTGAACGTCAACGTCGTGGCGCCAGGCTTTGTGGAGACACGCATGACGCGAGCCACAGCCGAGCGGCTTGGTGTCGACTTCGATGCGTTCAAGATCGGCGCCGCGTCCCAGATCCCGCTCCGCCGCGTCGGGCAGCCCGAGGACATCGCCAGCGTCATCGCGTTTCTGTGCAGCGACGAATCGGGATTTGTTTCAGGCCAGACGATCTATGTGAGGGGCGGTCCCTAGTCGCCCTCCGGGCCACCCAACAAGTCTTCGGCCTCTTTGGCGATACGCGCCACCAGCTCGCCGGCGGGGACCATGTCGTGAACGAGCCCGGCGGACTCGCCGGCGAGCACGAAGTCGCCTGATGTGATGGCGGCCTCGAGCGCGGGGCGGAGCTGTTCGGCGGCCAGCGTCCACTCCTGCCGGCGGTCGGCCCACTCGTCGAGCAGCGGGTGCTTGATGGCGCGCACGAGGGCGCCCGGCCAATCGATTCCCAGAATGTCGTCATAGAACTTGCTCGCCATGGTCTGGCTGCCGAGCGCGTTGAGGATCACGTCCTTGCTGTGGCCGCGGCCTCGCGCCTCGGGCGTGGCCAGGAACCGGGTGCCGATCAGCGCGCCTTGAGCCCCGAGCATCAGGGCCGCCGCGAGGCCTCGTCCGTCCGCGATCCCGCCCGCGGCCAGGACGGGCACTCCGCCGACCAGGTCGACGACCTGGGGGACAAGCGACATCGTGGACATCGTCCCGACGTGACCTCCGCCTTCGGTCCCCTGAGCGACGATGACGTCCGCACCGTCGCTGGCGACCTGGCCAGCTTCCTCAGGGGTGTTGACCATGTGGATCACCTTGATGCCGGCTTCATGAGCCTGGTACGTCAGGTCGGTCGCCCGACCCCAGGAAAGCGAAAGGACGGGAACACGTTGGGCCAGGGTCATCTGAACGGCCGCCCTGTCCATCCGGCAGACGACATGGTTGACGCCGAAGGGTCGGTCGGTCAGCTCGCGGACCTCGCGGATCTCGTTTCGCAGCTCGTCCGGCGTACGGCTGAGCCCGCCGATGATGCCGAGCCCACCCGCGTTGCTCACGGCGGCAACCAGCTGCGGCGTGGTGGCTCTCGCCATGCCGGCCTGAAAGATCGGAATCGCGATCTTCAGCAGCTTGCAGACAGCTGTGTGCAGTCGGTTCACTTCGCGCGCGACATGTAAATATCCGCCTATCCGCTGACGCTCATGCAAAGGCGGTCCGACGGCAAGTACAGGCCCGCCCAAGCGTTGGACAGCCTTGTGAACCGGATTCTCGGCCGCGTGCGCCAGCGTTTGGGTGGGCGAACTGTTGTTCGCCGGCGGGCCCTGTGGCGGCCGGCTCCTCGTATTCGAATCGAGTTCGGGCTCGTAAGGCCGCTAACATTGCGGCGGGGTCCGTTACCCTATCGGGTGGGGTTGACGCCCTCGCCGGACCTCTGCTACGGTGACGGCCGTCTAAGGGGAGCCGCCCAGGGTTGGGCGAGATCGGACTTTTAGGGGTAGGAATTGCGAGTTCATCGTTATCTGACGCATGCCGTCGTGCTCGCAGTAGCGATCGCGATCTCGAGCTACGCAACGATGGATCGTCATTTCTCCACCTCTTTGACTGCTCGGCTGGGTGCCGTAAACGCCGAAGCCTACGTCTCAAATGAAGGCGGCACGGTCGGCGACGTCTCTCTGGGCCGCTACAGCACGATCATCAAGCCGGTCTCCATCCCGACCTCGGCGCCAATCAATCACAAGCCTTTCGTCTACACGGTCGCGCCTGGCGAGAACCTGAGCGCAATCGCGGCCAAATACCACGTCACTGTGAGCCAGATCCGCTGGTCGAACACCAACCTCATGGCCACTGATACGGTCGCCACCGGTGACCAGCTGAACATCCCTCCCGTTCCGGGCATCGTCGTCTCGACCAAGGCGAGCGATACGTTCGATAGCCTGGGCGTCAAGTTCCAGGTCGACCCGCAGGTCATCATCGACTTCAACCGGCTGCGCAGCACCCAGCTGACCGCGGGAATCGTGCTCGTGATCCCCGGCGGCACTGGCGGCGCGTTCCCGCCCCCGCCGGCGCTGTGGCAGCTCCTGGGGCGCTCGGGCACCAGTGGGTCGTTCAACTCCCACACAGTCGGCTGCTGCCTCGGTCCGTACTCGGCGGCCGGTTTCCCCGTCGGCTGGTGCACCTGGTACGTCGCGACCAAACGCAACGTGACGTGGCGCGGCGACGCCGGCTACTGGTACGCCAACGCCGCAGCCCAGGGCTACCCCGTGGGACCAACGCCAAAAGTTGGCGCGATCATGGTGACCTGGGAGAGCTGGGCGGGCCATGTGGCCTACGTCGAGGCGGTCAACGCCGACGGCTCGTGGGTCGTGTCTGAGATGAACTGGGTCGCCTTCAACGTGATCGACGAGCGGACCATCAAGCCCGGGCAGCTGGGCGGCAAGCTCGTGGGGTTCATCTACTAGGAAGCTGGGGCGGGGACCGGGCGAGCGGCCCACTCATCCTCCATCTTCTGGATGTCGGACCTGACCGTCCGCAGGCCTGTCGAAGCGACGATGGCCGCAACGATCAACAACGTCGGCGACGTGATCAGCAGCGCGATCTGAATGCTGCCGATGCGGTCGGATAGGAATCCGACGTCAAACGTCGAATGCGAGTCGCCGAACACGTGCGACACGAACAGCAGCATGGTCACGGCGCTGGCCCGCAGGCCGGGCGAGACAACGTTCTGCGACACGGCGGTGAAAGGGCCTGAATACAGGTAAAGGCAGACGACCGCCAGCAGAAATGCTGGGATGAACACCGGCACAGGCCCAACGTTCATCGGCGCGACCAGCGCCACGGTGATGAAGGCGGCGCCCAGCAAAAAGCCGGCAATCCCGACCTCGAGATGCGCGGCGGGGTTCTTCAGGGCACGCCTGTCGGCGATCCACCCACCGGCCAGCGTGCCGATGAGGCCGCCACCCACCAGGACCACACCCGCCAGGAGCCCAGCCTTGCTCACCGAGAGGTTGAAACGCCGGTTCAAAACGATCGGCAGCCAGAAGGCGTTGGACGCAAGCACAAAAAAGAGGATGGTCTGGGCGAAGATCGTCGCCCGGAGGGTGGGGATGCGCAGGAGCTGTAGGAACGGCCCCAGGCCGGCCTCCCGCGTTTTCTCAACTGCCAGGCCGCTGCTCTCGGCGCTGCCGCGTAGCGGCTCCCGCAGCCCGAACGCCAGCAGTGCAAAGAGGATGCCGGGAATCGCGGCGAAGAAGAATGCGTTGCGCCAGCCGAACCTCTCGGCGATGTAGCCCCCACCCGCAAAGCCGACTGCGATGCCGAGCGTGCTGCCAGCGCCCCAGATCGACATCACCCGGCCACGCTGCTCCTTGGGAAAGTAGTCGGACAGCAGTGAGGTGCCGGCTGGGTAGTAGCTGGCCTCTCCGATCCCCAACACCGCGCGGCTCAGGAAGAGCTGGGTGAAGTTGCGGGCGAACCCGGTGAACAGGGTCGCGACGCTCCAGATGGCAACCCCGACTCCGATCACCGTCTTCCGCACGCCGCGGTCCGCCCAATAGCCGAAGGGCAACGCGGCGACGGCGTAGACGAGCAGGAAGGCCGAGCCCAGGAGCCCGATCAGCGCGTCGCTGAGGTGGAACTCCTTCTGCACGAGCGGGGAAGCGGCGGCTGCGACCCACCGATCCATGTAGTTGAGGAAGTTGATGCCGACCATGACCACGAGCACATATCGGGCATAGCCGCGCGCCACGGCGCCATTATGTCGGGCGGCTCGGCGTAGCGGGTACCATAGCCATCAGCCTCCGACCGTTTCGGCGGCCTCGTGTGGGTCGGCTGGGCATTGGTGAGCCTAACGGTCTGTAAAACCGCCGCGAAAGCTGTGCTGGTTCGATTCCAGCCCGGCCCACCATACAAATACCCTCTGGTTGGATGGCCTCGATGCCATGCCCTCTCACGGCGACTTCAGGACTCGTGTCATGTAGACCTAAGCCATGAGATTCATCCAACAGAGCTCGAGCTCTTGACCGCAGTCCTGGCTGACCGCCGCCGTCTGCCAAAACCGCACGCCGACGCTGTGCTCCTGGCGGCGATGCTGGTGGAGTCATCCGACGACGCCATCATCGGGATGAACCGGCAGAGCGAGATCACCACCTGGAACCGAGCCGCCCAGCGCCTGTACGGCCATGCCTCGGATGACGTCGTCGGCAAGAACATTGCGTTCCTGCTTCCGCAAGACCGTCTGGATGAGCTCGAGCTGGTGCTGGGCCGCGTGGCCGACGGCGCCGGTGCCCAGCACTACGAGACCAAGCGCGTCCACCAGGAAGGTCGGGTGATCGATGTCGCGGTCACGGTGTCGCCGATCCGCAACAGGGACGGGACCATTGTCGGCACCTCGACCATCCAGCGGGACATCACACAGCGCAGGAGGACCGATGCCATCACCGCGGAGATGGCCGCCATCGTCGATTCCTCCAACGACGCCATCATCGGGAAGACTCTCGATGGCGTCGTCACCACATGGAACCGCGGCGCCGAGCATGTGTACGGGTACACGGCGGACGAGATGATCGGGAAGAACGTCGAGCTTCTCCTTCCCCCAGACCGGCCGAACGAGATACGCGAGATCATCGCCGGCATGCTGGCCAACGATGCGCGGACCGACCACTTCGAAACCCAACGAATACGCAAAGACGGCCGAATCATCGACGTCTCGCTCACCCTCTCTCCAATTCGCAACTCTGACGGGACTGTGGTTGGCGCCTCATCGGTTGCGCGAGACGTCACCGAGCACAACGCCATGGCGGAGGCCCTCAAGGCCTCAGAGCTGCGGAGCGTGCTCGCGGTCAGCCAGGCCAAGGACGAGATGGTTTCGCTCGTGAGTCACGAGCTGCGCACCCCGCTCGCCAGCCTGCTGGGCTTCACCGAGCTTCTCTACTCACGTGAATTCTCTGAAGCGCACCGGAAGCAGTACCTGGAGGTCATGTTGCGCGAAGGCCGGCGCCTCACCGATCTGATCAACGATGTGCTTCACATCCAGCGCCTCGAAGCCGGGCATCAGAATCTGAACCTCGCGCTCGCCGACCTGAAGGCGCTGATCCAGCGCGCGATCACCGCAGCCGGTGAAGACGCGGAGAGGCCGATCACGCTTGCCGTCTCGGAGACAATTCCCCTGGTTCTCGTCGATACGGATGCGATCCTCCAGGTGCTGGGCAATTTCCTGACCAATGCGCGCAAGTATTCGCCCGACGGGGGTCCCATCGTAATCAGCGCAAGGTTGGTCGGCGATATGGTCGAGATTGATGTTGAGGATTCGGGCCTCGGCCTACCAGCCGAAGCCCTGCCCAAGCTCTTCGCCACCTTCTACAGGGTTGACAGCAGCGACCGCCGTCTGATCAAAGGCACCGGCCTGGGCCTGGCCATCAACCGAAGGATCGTCGAGGCCCACGGCGGAAAGGTCGAAGTCCACTCGGCCGGCCCGGGCAAAGGCTCTTGCTTTCAGTTCACGCTCCCGGCCGCCCCCAAAAGTCCGCGAGCCGCGGATGTCTTGATCGTCGAGGACGACAGCGGTTATGCACGGCTT
Source organism: Verrucomicrobiia bacterium (assembly GCA_035318965.1). Taxonomy (GTDB): domain Bacteria; phylum Chloroflexota; class Dormibacteria; order Dormibacterales; family Dormibacteraceae; genus Palsa-870. Next base: position 13,899 of record DATHDR010000098.1, read on the forward strand.
CTCCAGACGCAGTTCGTTGCCCGCGGAATGACCACCGTCCGGACCGCCGACGCGGAGACCGCAGAACGCCTGCTCAGGCAGGGGATGAAACCACGCGCCGTCGTCTCCGACCTGGTCCTGCCCGGACTGCAGGGAGAGGAGTTCGTGACCAGGCTCGCTGCTGATCGTGGCACTGCGGTCCCCGTTCTGGTGCTTACAGTGAAGAGCCTCGCACCGGCTGAGATCTCAGCGCTCGAGAAGGCAGGCGTGACCGCAGTGCTGCCCAAGGAGGCTGGGGCGACGGAGGCGGCGGTGACCCTGATCACCGACGCGCTCGGGACGAGTGTGAGGCGCCCGTGAGATCTGAGGCCCCGCACGCTCCTGAGGGGCTGGCGACGGTGCTCATTGCGGACGACGAACAAAGCATGCGATTGCTGGTGCACACCACGATCGAATCCGACGACTACCAGGTCGTCGAAGCCGGCGATGGCGACGAAGCCTGGGCGATGATCCAGCAGTACGCGCCCTCTCTGGTCATCCTCGACATCCAGATGCCCGGAAAGAATGGCCTCGAGGTTCTGGGATTGATCAGGAGCGACCCTGCACTCAAGGCGACCCGGGTGATCGTGTTGACTGCCAAGGCCCTCGCGAACGACGTGGCGACCGGCCTGACGACCGGCGCCGACTTCTACCTGACCAAGCCTTTCTCGCCACTCGACCTGCTCGCTCGCGTCGACGAAGCGCTTCGCCTGTAACGAGCTGAACCATCGCTGACCCGCGTCTTGGTGCGGTCGGCGCTCCATACATCACAGCCATTTGTAACCAGCCACTGCTAGGTCAGGTCGCCTCGGCCGCCGAGCAAAGACATTCGGTAGATCTCGAGAGTTCCGGCACGCCCGCGGACGGCGGACTGACTCGTCAGCTCGCTCTGCAGCATGGCCGATACCGCCCGGTAGACCTGTCCGGTCATCAGCACCTGGCCTGGCCCTGCATGCATGACGAGCCTTGCGGCGACGTTGACCGAGTCGCCCAGGACGCCAAGCTCAGAGCGGTCGGCCGAGCCGACCGCGCCGATCACCACCGGCCCCGACGCGATGCCCACCCCGACCTCGAGTCGAAAGCCCCATTCGCCCGCGTGCCGGCGGTTCAAAGCTTCGTTGGCACCGACCAGGCCGATCGCCGCCGCCATCGCCCGATCCACATGGTCGCTCTGCTCGCCGTCGGCGCCAAAGGTCGCCATGACGCCGTCACCGACGAACTTCTCGACGACACCTCCGCAGATCGCGATCGAGCGGAGGACCCGCCTGAGGTGCGCGTTCAGCACCGACAGCAAGCCGGCGGGATCGTTTGCGAATCGCTCAGTCAACCCGGTGAAGCCGCGGAGATCCGTGAACAGGATCGTTGCGTTCCACACCACGGGGGCGAGGATGTCCGGGCCTGCCATGAGGCCAGGACCGTGGCCATCGTATGCACGCCTCAGGTGCTTCAGCTGGGCGAGATCGTCATCGTGATTCGGCGCCTGGGGCGCTGCCTCTCCGAACGCGATCAACTTGCCACCAGCTCGGCGACCAGGGATTTGGCCACGATGCTTGCGGCCGTTTCGGCTGCCCCGGGTCCCTTCCGCAAGACCGCAGTCACACCCGCCTTCTGCAATGACATGCTTTCCGACGGCTCGAGGTCTTTCAGAGTGACGACCACGACCACGGTGGCCAGGCCGTGATTCGCTCGCATTCGTGTCAGGAAGGCATCGCCTTGAAGCCCGGGGAGGAGGAGGTCCAGGACCAGCGCGCGCGGCACCTTTCTTGCCATGAGGTGCTCGGCGGTCTCGGCGTCGGCCGCCCACACTGAGCTCAGGCCTTTCGCAGTCAGCTCGGCCTCCAGCAGGTGTGCGAATCCGCCATCGTCCTCGACGATCAGGACATCGCCGCTCTGCGCGGGCTGGCGAGCGACCGGGACGGTGAACCTGAAGGTGGTGCCCTTGCCCTCGCCCGGGGAGGTCACTGTGATCTTGCCGCCGTGGCCCTCGACGATGTTCTTCGTGATGGCGAGGCCGAGTCCCGCTCCCTGGATCATCTGCCGGTCTGGGCTCTCGACCCGATAAAACTTTCCAAAGAGTCGAGAGATGGCATCGGGAGGGATGCCCAGGCCATGGTCCTGTACGTAGACCTCGACCATTCCTGCATCGACGGCCGCACCGATGATGATCGAGCCACCGCCCGGGGAGTACTTGCGTGCATTCGAAAGCAGGTTTGCAAGCACACGGGCCATCGCCCCGCTGTCGACCCGAACCAGGGGAAGATCGTCGGGGAGCCTTGTTTCGATCGGGATGTGGTCGTCGCCCTTGCCCTGCCGGACGGCACGCACAATCAACGTGCCCATGTCCGCGGGAGCGAAACGCATCTGCATGTGCCCGCCCTCGATTCGCTGGAGATCAAGGAAATCGTTGATCAGCGAGGTGAGGCGCCGGCCTTCCTGAACCATGACTCCCAGGTATTCCTTGCGTTGCTCTGGCGTCAACTCACGTGTGCTCATGAGCTCAGCGAAGCCCACCAGGCTGGCGAGCGGGGTGCGCATCTCGTGGCTGACCATCGAGACCATCTCGTCCTTGGCCCGGCTGAGCTCGGCGCTGCTTTGCGCCCGAGCCTGCGATTGGTGCAGCTCCAGCTCGAGTCGCTGGCTCTCAGTGAGGTTCTCGGCCAGCACAAACCGCGCGTTGTGCTCGCCGAACGTGACTTCATGCGAGGTGACGAGAACCTGGACGCTGGAGCCGTCCTTCAAGAGATGCCGCCAGGGACCTGTTCGATCGAAGCTCGGGCTTTTGGTCGAGTACAGCTCAAGAAACTTGGGAACGTCTTCCGGCGGACGTATGTCTTTGATCGTCATGGCGAGGAACTCGTCGCGGGTGTACCCGTACTCGGCGATGGCGGCGTCGTTTACGTTCAAGAAAGCGAGCGTGTCCACGTCGTAAAGCCACATCGGCTGAGGATGGCCCTCGAAGAGGGTGCGATAGTTGCGCTCCGACACCGTTGCGGCGTGCTCTCGGGTGAGCCGGTCGGCGAGCTCACGGTTGATGGAAGCCATCAGATGATCGAAGTCCTCAGCCAGACCCATGACCTCTGCGGCGCCGTGGCCCGCGACGGCATTGGCCGCAAGACCGGGGATGGCCCCGCGCATCACCAGGCTCAACCGCCGAACGGGCTCGGCAACACGCTGATATACGACGAAGACGATGACCAGCATCACGCCGACGCCCGCGAGGATGATGGCCAGGGCGCGGTTGGAAGACTGATCGGCGGCCGACAGTGCGCCCGCCTCGTC
>DATHDR010000099.1:0-10120 GCA_035318965.1 Verrucomicrobiia bacterium
CGCGGGCGGGACCTGGGTCGCGAACGATCGCTTCATCTGGGCTGCGGGGTCAGGATCGCTCATGCAGTGGACGCCAGCGGGAGGCGCAAAGGTCCTTCGGTCGGAACGTTGGTTCACCCCGACCAGCTCGGCAGACGGCCGATGGCTTGCAGGCACGCTCCTGACCGATGAGTCAAATCCGCGTGCGCTGATCGTTCCTGTCGCCGGCGGTGGGACATTCTCGTCGGCCCCGGGTAGCAGTCCGGGATTCGTGACCCCGACGGTGCTCTGGTACGCCGGAGAGGGGCCGGACACGAGTGGTACCTACCAATGCCTGGAGCCATGCGCTCACCCCACCGTGCCGGACGGAACCGTCCGCGCGTTCGATGTGGCGAACGGGACCGATCGCGTGGTCAGCTTCCGTGTGGGTGAGGCGCCGAAGACCGCCGAGGGCTACACCATTTGTTGCCCTACCAGCGGCTGACGCGACCGTTTGACTTGACGAAAACCTAGTCGGTGGCCCAGTGTCCACGGCTGCCTAAACTGAACCCCGGCCGGGGGAACCTGGCGTCTCAGCCCAAAATTACCTGTTGACAAACCTCCCCGGCAGGACTACGGTTTGTGAAATCAGTTCGACATTGTCGAACACTAGTCAGATTAAGGGGGTCGGCAAACCATGCATTCGATGTCCCAGCGGGCGATCGCCGAGACGTTCGGCACAGCGGCGTTGGTCCTCGTCGGTCCGGGTTCAGTGATCGCAACGCTCACGCTTGCCGGCAAGGCCGTGCCGGCGGTGACCGAGGCGGACCTGCTCGCGATCAGCTTCGCCTTCGGTTTCATCATCACGGCTCTCGTCTACGCCATCGGCAAGGTCTCTGGCTGCCACATCAACCCCGCGGTTACCTTCGCGCTTGCCGTGACCAAGCGTTTCCCCTGGAAGGAAGTTCCGGTCTACTGGGGCGCCCAGTTCGTCGGAGCCATCATCGGTGCGTTTGCCATCTGGGGCGTCTTCGGGGCCAACGCAGTCACGTTTGGCATGGGCCAGACGCACTTTGCCGCTGACGCATCGACCACCGTCTACATGCAGGCGGCCCTTGCCGAAGCACTCGGCACCGGACTCCTTCTTTTCGCCATCCTCGGCATCGTCGACTCGAAGTCGCCGCAGCAGCTTGCCGGCCTTGTGATCGGCGGAGCCGTGGTCGGCATCATCCTGATCTTCGGACCCATCACCGGCGCTTCGCTCAACCCAGCGCGTGCCTTCGGGCCCGAGCTCGTGCAAGCGATCGCGGGCGGGACGACCTTCTGGACGCAGTACATCCCGGTCTACCTGATCCCCGGCCTGGTCGGCGCGGCAGGCGCCTCGTTCCTGTACGACTTCCTGGCCAACCCACGCCTGGTCGAGCGCCCAATCATGGAAGCCGTCACCCGGGAAGAGACCACCGCCCGCGCGAGCGCGGGCTAGATCTTTACCCGATAGGAGAAAAGGAAAGAAATGGCAGTCGAAACCACCCACATGCGGAAGTTCCTCAACGACCCATCGGCGGTCGTGAAGGAATCGCTGGCCGGGCTGGCCGCGGCACATCCCGACCTGCTGCGCTACGACGTCGCAAACCAGATCGTCGTGCGCAAGGACGCGCCGAAGAAAGGAAAGGTGGCGTTGATCTCGGGCGGCGGGTCAGGGCACGAACCGCTTCACGGCGGGTTTGTCGGCCTGGGCATGCTGGATGCAGCGGCTCCAGGTGAGGTATTCACGTCACCCGTCCCCGGACAGATGCTCGCCGCGACCAAAGCTGTCGACGGCGGCGCGGGCGTCGTCCACATCGTCAAGAACTACACGGGCGACGTGCTCAACTTCAAGCTCGCGGCTGAAGACGCGGCCGATGAGGGCATCAAGGTCACGTCGGTCGTCATCGACGACGACGTGGCGGTGCAGGACTCGCTTTACACGGCCGGCCGGCGCGGTGTCGGCGCGACGGTCCTCGCCGAGAAGATCGCGGGCGCCGCGGCAGAAGGCGGAGCCGATCTCGCCAAAGTGACCGACACGGTCAAGCGCGTCAACGAGCGCTCGCGCTCGTTCGGTGTTGCGCTCTCCTCATGTGTGCCACCCGGTTCAGGCAAGGCCATCTTCGACCTCCCCGAAGGGGAGATCGAGCTTGGCATCGGAATCCACGGCGAGCCAGGCCGCCGGCGCGCGGCGCTCGGAAGGGCCAGCGAAGTGGTCGACGTGATGGTCGAGGCAGTGCTCTCCGACCTCAAGGCCAAGCGCGGCTCCAAGGTGCTCGCATTCGTCAACGGCATGGGCGGCACTCCGCTGCTCGAGCTCTACCTTATCTATGGCGAGGTTGACGAGAAGCTCCGCAAGGCAGGCCTGGAGCCGGTTCGAAACCTGGTCGGGAGCTACATCACCTCACTCGAGATGGCCGGCGCGTCGCTGACCGTGCTCGAGCTGGACGACGAATTGATCCGTCTATGGGACGCGCCGGTGCACACGCCAGCGCTGCGCTGGAAGGTCTGACATTAACCTTGATCGCTGAACGGGTTATGGACGCGGCCACGATCAGCACCTGGATGCGTGAGGTCGAGGCGTCGGTGCGCGCCGAGCGGGACCACCTGGTCCAGCTCGACGCCGCCATCGGCGACGCCGACCACGGCATCAACATGACCAGGGGCTTTGAGGCCGTCGTCCAGGCCCTCGGCGCCGACAACGGATCACCGCCGGGCCGCCTGCTCATCATCGCCGGGCGCACGCTCGTCTCGACGGTCGGCGGCGCGAGCGGTCCGCTTTGGGGCTCCGCGCTCCGCAGCGGCGGTCGGGTCCTCGGCGACCAGACCACTTTCGACGGCGCGCAGCTGGGAGAGGTCCTGGCCGCAGCGCTCGCCTCGGTCAAAGACCTCGGGACTGCATCGCTGGGCGACAAGACGATGGTCGATGCGCTCGAGCCCGCCGTGGAAACTCTGAAATCGAAAATCGCCGAGGGCGAGTCTTTGGCGCAGGCGGTCGACGCCGCCGCCGCGGCGGCAGAAGCCGGCATGCGCGCGACCATCCCTCTGCAGGCGAGAAAGGGACGTGCTTCATATCTCGGCGAGCGGTCGGTTGGACACCAGGACCCAGGCGCCACCTCGACCGCGCTCATCATGCGGGCGCTGCAGCGGGCGATCACTTCTCAGCCCTGATGGGCGAACGTGCCCTGCGCGGCGTGAGCGCCGCCCCGGGCGTCGCTGTTGGCAAGGCGTTTGTGCTCGACCGATCAGCTGCGCATGACGCCACCGTCGTCGCGCCTCCCGATCGCCCGGCTGAGCTCGAGCGCGCCCGTCAGTCGTTGAGCCTCGTTGCGACGGAGATGGAGCAGATCGCCTCGGGCCTTCGCGAGGCAGGCCGCCACGAGGAGGCTGACATCATCGAGACGAGCGCGATGATGGCAGGCGATCCAGAGCTGGACGCGAGCGTGGAAAAGCTCGTGATGCAATCAGGCCGGCCGGCGGCCGCTGCGATGGTAGACGCCACCGAGGAGATCGCCCGTCAGCTGGCCCAGCTTGGGGATCCGCTCCTGGCGGAGCGCGCCGACGATGTGCGCAGCCTGGGCCGGCGCGCCGCCGCCCGTGCGACTGGAAAACAGCAAGGCATGGTCAGCGGCATCCTCATCGCCGGCTCGCTGGGTCCCGCCGACGTCGCCGAGATCGCCGCGAACGTCAACGGCGTCGCGCTGGCGGGCGGTGGCGTCACCGCCCACGCAGCGATCGTGGCCCGTTCGCTCGGCGTGCCGATGGTCGTGGGCATCGGCGCGGGCGTGCTTGACGTGGAAGATGGGGAGGAGGTGGTGCTCGACGGCGACGGTGGGGTGCTCGTCCGCCAGCCTGAACCGAGCCGCGTCGCGGCGGCCAGCGCCGAAGCCGAGCGCAGGCGTCTTGCGCGCCAGAAAGCCGTCGGCAGCAGGTTGGAGCCGGCACAGACCAAGGACGGTCACCGGCTCCGCGTGCTCGCCAATGCTGCGAGCGTCGCGGAGGTCGTGGAGGCACTGGAGCAGGGCGCCGAGGGCATCGGCCTGCTCAGGACCGAGCTCCTGTTCCTCGATTCACACGCGTGGCCGGCCCAGGCCCAGCAGACTTCGTTCCTCAAGCTCATCCTCGCCCCGCTGACCGGCCGGGTGGCGACCGTGCGACTCCTCGACTTCGGCGGCGACAAGACACCACCGTTCCTGCGCGGCGCGGCCGGCCGAGGCATCGAGCTGCTGCTCGAAGCTGCGGACGCGCTGAAAGCTCAACTCGCCGCCATCTTGGATTCCGGCGCCGACGTCAAGCTGCGCATCCTCATCCCGATGGTGACCAGGCCGGAGCAGGTGACGGCCGTTCGCCAGGCGCTTTCGTCGGTCCTTGCGGGCCGCCCGTCACCCGAGCTCGGCGCGATGATCGAGACGCCGGAGGCGGCGCAAGGTGCGTCGGCGATCGCGAAGGTGTCGGATTTCTTGAGCATCGGCACCAACGACCTGACTCAGCTGGTCCTCGGCCTGGACCGCGAGCACTCGAAAACGGCGCCGGTCACTGACGTGAAGGTCATGCGGCTCATCGACGCAACCGTGCGGGCTGCCCATGAGGCCGGCATCCTCGTCGACGTATGCGGCGAATCGGCTTCGGATGCGGTTGCGATGCCGATCCTCGTCGGACTTGGTGTGGATGAGCTAAGCGTGGCGGCCGCGCGCGTGGGTGAGGTGCGTCAGTGGATCCGCGGACTGGACTTTGCTGCGAGCCGTACTGATTCGGAGAGGTGGTTACTCGACCAGCCCGCTGACGCAGCTGGCAAGCGCCTCTAGCGCCGCCGGCGCGTCCTCACCCTCGGCGCTCAAGCGCAGGACGGTGCCCCCGGTAGCTCCGAGGGCGAGCACCGCGAGGATGCTCTTGGCGTTGGCTACCCTGCTGTCTACCTTACCGTCTAGACCGACGGTCAGCTGCGACCGAAATCCCAGCGCGGTCTTGACGAATGTCGCCGCGGGCCGCGCGTGGAGTGCGACTCCCGCGGGCAGCGCGACCGTGGACTCAAAACTTGCTTGCACCGCGAGCCTCCTCTGCAGCCCTCGCCACGTCTTCGAGCGATTGGCCGGCCGACGACATGACCGCGGCCGCCACGGCTCCCTCGACGAAAGGAGCGTCCACCAAACGCACGTGGCCGTTGGCCTTGCCCTGGAGCAGGTGACGGACGGTGAGGATGGAGCTGCCGAGGTCGGCGAGCACGACCACTCCCTGGCCGCAGTCGGCGCGGGCGATCGCCTCGCGAACGGCATCTCCGTTGGTGCCGAGCTTGCCGTCAGGACCGCCGCCCGCCGGTTCGACCTTGACCTCGGCGCCCGCGACCTGGGACGCGAGATCGGCCAGGCCGCGCGCCAGTTCCAGGCTGTGGGAGACCAGTACAATCCCGACCAAATTCGACACTCCCCGACGGGGCTCAAAGAGCCTCGATATGGCGTTCCCGACGACGGCCGTAGTCTACACTACCGACAGGAATTCAGCAATGCCGAATGAAGAAAAGAGTCGTCGGTCGTCAATCCAGTCCATCGACCGCGCGACCGCGATCCTCAAAGCGCTGGCCAGCGGGCCGCGCCGCCTGGGCGTCAGCGAGCTCGCCGACCGCCTCGGGCTGGCCCGACCGACGGTTCACGGCTTGCTCCAGACGCTGCAATCCCACGGCTTCGTCGAGCAGGACCGGAGCTCGGACAAATACCAGCTCGGACCCGGTTTGCTGCAGCTCGGCTACTCATACCTCGACCTGAACGAGCTGCGTGCACGCTCGATCCCGTACGCGGATCGGCTGGCCGCGCGCGCGAGCGCCGCCGTCCGGGTGGGGGTGATGCACGGGTCGAGCGTCGTCGTAGTCCATCACGTGTTCCGCCCCGACACGACCTTTGGCGTGCTCGAGGTCGGCCTGCAGCTTCCGCTGCATGCAAGCTCGCTTGGCAAGGCGATCCTCGCGTTCTCGCCCGCCCAGGTCCTTGATGACCTGCTGGCGGAGCCTCTGCCGCGTCTGACCAAACAGACCCTTGACGAGGCCGCCCTGCGCGGGGAAATGGCGGCGATTCGCGACCAGGGCGTTGCGACCGAGCGCGATGAAGCTGTGCTCGGTGAGTCGAGCGCGGCGGCGCCGATCTTCGACCACGGAGGATCCGCCGTCGGAGCCATAGGTGTGGTCGACGCCACCGAGCGGATCTTTCCGAGAGGGCTGGCGAAGGGTCTGTCGGCAGCAGTCGGCGAGGCGGCTCGTGCAGTGTCCCGCGAGCTGGGCGCCCCACGCTGGCCGCACGCCGCCGAAGCCTAGTCCCGACGGCCGCTGCGGCCACCCATCGATAATCGTTCTGGATGAGGCTTGATTGGGCGCTGCTCGCCACCGCCGCCGAAGCACCGCCCAATGGGCTCGTCTACATCCTCGGCGCAGGCATCGACACGCTCTGGCGCGAGCAGTTTCCAGCGGCGTTCGGCGGCACCATGGTGCTACGGCTGCTGACGACCCGGCTGGAGTCGGAGCGGCCTCACAAGGTCGAGGTGCACTGCAGCGATGAGGACGGCGCGGCGGTGCTTCCCCAACCGATAGTCCTGACGATCTCGCCCCGGCACGTTCCGCCTGAGCATCCCCATGGGTGGGACCTGGCGGCGCACATCGTCATCAATCTCACCGGCGTCCCGATCGCCAAGCCGGGTTTCTACAACTTCGAGATCATGGTCGACGACCAGCAGGTCCGTACGCTTCCCTTTCGCGCGGCGATCGCCCCGCGCACCGTCTGATCGCCCAAAAGAAAAAGGCCTCGCGGTGAGTCCCGCGAGGCCTTGCGAAATTGCCGCTGGTTAGGTGCGAACCATCCCGCGTCGGAATATCAGTCGGAACAGGAACAGCAAGATGCAGGCTCCGATGAACGCGACGACGATTTCCACGACGAGGTTCGTAACCGCGATGCCGAAGAGGCCGGCAAGCCAGCCTCCGAGGAAGGCGCCGAGGATTCCGACCACGATGTCCCAGATCAGCCCGAGGCCACTCCCGGTCATCACTTTGCCGGCCAGGAAGCCAGCGATCGCGCCGACGATGATGAAAACGATCAAGCCCATTCTTTTTTCAACCCTCCGAATCCGCCTTGCGGCGGAGATTTGACTCCGGTCGTTAGGGAAACGGGTGGCCGGCCGGTTCCACCCACCCCAAAATAGCCACCTCGTTACAGTCAGGGCATGACCGCCTCCCTCACGAGCCTCGTGGCGACCTATGGCCTGATCGCCATCTTCGTCACAATGGCGGGCGAAAGCGCCGGCTTACCGATCTCGAGCGAGATCGTGGTACCCCTTGGAGGGGCGCTCGCCTCGCAAGGCAAGCTCAACTTCGTGCTGGTGGTGGCCGTGTCGAGCGTCGCCAACCTTGTAGGGTCACTGATCGCCTTTTACTTGACCCGCCGTTTTGGCGAGCGCGTGGTGCTCAGCCGCGCCGGCCGATGGCTGGGCTTGAGCAGAGGTCACCTTCGGTTGGCACACCGGTTCTTCGGTAAGTTCGGGCTCTGGGCTGTTTTCGTCGGCCGGTTGCTGCCGATCGTGCGCACCTACATCTCATTTCCAGCGGGGCTGTCGAAGATCGGCTACCTGAGGTTCATGCTTGCGACGATGGCCGGCGCCATCCCCTGGAACTTCGCCCTTGCCTATGCGGGATACAGGCTTGGCCAGCACTACGAGACGGTCGCCGCCACCCTCGGCCCGTTCGCCATACCCATCGCCATCGGCGTGGTGATCTTGCTCGGGGTCGCGTGGTGGTTCGGCCGGCGGATGGGGGAAGAGGAAGAAGCAGAGATCCAGAAGGAGGAGCACGCGCTAGGCAGCTAGACGGAATTCGGTTGTAGCGGTTCAGGGTACTCGTGAATACGACTGAGCCATCGACTGCCGGCCCATACAACCAAAGCGAAGGCTGCCAGTAAATACAGTCCGGTGACCACTGGGTCGCCGTGCTGAACGCTATCGGCCGGGGGAACGAACCGGACGGCGAGGTTGTGCCCGGCGTGAGCCAGCATGACGATCAGAAGGCTTCCGCGAGTGCTGTTGAAAAGCCACGCGTAGATGACTGAGGTCGCGATCAGCCGGACGAATGTCAGGCCCGCCTCCGACCATGTTGTGGTGCTCAGGCCACCAGGCGCAGCGACTGGCCACAGATGCCAGAGGCTCCAGATCACCCCGACAAGAATTGCGGTCCATAAGGCTCCGTATTTCTGCTGGAGCTCGCGCTGGCCAAGGCCGCGCCAGCCGACCTCCTCGCCGAATGAGCCTGCGATCAGCGCTCCAATCAGGAACGCGAAGGCAGCGGCACTCGGAATCGCAAGCCATGACCCCGGCAGCGCCGCGCCGATCGCCAACCGGATGACGTCGCCCACGAGGAAGAGCAGCGATGGACCGACCAGAGCGATCGCGTACCAATGGACGCCCACTCGCCAATGGATGACGGGTCGCAAGAGGCGCTTGATCCCGCCACCGCTCGGCATCAAGCCCGCCACCGCCAGAGCGGCCAGGGTTGGCGCGTAAGCGGTCAGCTCGATGCCGATGCCCACGATGACCGGGATCCGCGACGAGAACGTGAGCTTGCTGAGGTCGAGTTGGTAGAAAAAGAGCGGCGCCATTCCGATGCCCGTGATGGCGAAAAGTGCGACCACCCATGCCGCAACCACGCGATTCAGCGAAATCGGATGCGTCCGAGTTTCGGCCATTTACACAAGACCTCTCGCGGTCGTTGAACCAGTGGCAGCAGTTTACGCTCGAAATCATTGGGCGGCGACTAGCGCGAAAATCGTGACGCGGAGAAGCGCGAGATGTCTCGTGTCGTCCGCTGATCGCACGCAAGATCGGCCGCGATTTCGCCGATCACCGGTGCGAACTTGAAGCCGTGGCCCGAGCACGCACTGATCACGACGATGCGCGGATCATCGGGATGCAGGTCGATGACGAAGTCCTCGTCAGGGGTGTTGGTGTACATGCACGCCGCGGTCTTCGCGACGCGAGTCGTTACGCCGCGCAGATAGGTGGTTGCGAAGCGACGTAGGGGATCGAGCTCGGTGTCGTCGACCTCGCGACGGACGCTCTCCGGATCGGTCACCTCGCCGCCGTGGTGGCGGGCGATCTTGAGTGACGCGCCGTCGAGGGTCGGCACGCCATAGATGTCGAGGCCATCCGTCTCTCGGATGAACACCGGAAACCGTTCGGGCGTGAGCCAATCACGACCTTCTTTCGCGATCTCGAACCACGCCATCACCTGGCGCTCCACGACTAGCGGCAAAGGAACCAGATCTCGCGTCCAGGGGCCGGCGGCAATGACCACCGCGTCGAAGTACTCGCGCGTCTCGTCGGTGGCCACTTCGACGCCTTCGGCCCCACCCGACACATCTTTGACGACGACGCCTCGCCGGATCTCTCCGCCGAGCGCAACGATCCGGTCGATCATCGCGGCCACCGCATCCTCCGGCCGAATAAATCCGGCCTGCACGTCCAGGACGGCGACGTCTTCGTCGGTGATCACATGCGCTGGGTATTGCCCGCGCAGGTCGCCCGCATCCAGGACCCGCGCGTTGAGGCCGTGCGCCGTCGCCGCCGCTTGCGCGCCCACCACCGCCTCGGCCGACTGTGGACCGATCATCAAAGCACCGGTCATCGTCAGCAGCCTTGCCCCGGACTCGTGCTCGAGGTCACGCCAGAGGGGGAATGCCTCCTGGACGAGCGGCACGTACCACGCACCCTCGAAGTAAGCGGTCCGGATGATCCTCGACTCGCCATGCGACGAACCGAGGGTGTGGGGAGGAGAGTGGCGGTCGAAGCACACGACCTGAACGCCTCGGCTCGCCAGCCTCCACCCGGTCGCGGCGCCCATCGCGCCGCAGCCAACCACTGCTACGCGTAGGGCGGTCAAGGCCTACTCGGGCGAGATCCTTGCGATCGGCTGGCCTGGCTTCACCGGGTCGCCCACCTTCAGCAGGAGCTGGTCGATCGTTCCGCTAAAGGGCGATGGAATCTCGGCGTTGACCTTGTCGGTGTGCGCTTCCATCAGCGTTTCGCCTTCAGCCACGTGATCGCCCTGCTGCTTGCTCCAGGCGCCGACGGTGATCTCGTCCGCGCCCTGGAGCTCGGGCATCAGCACATCCTT
>DATHDR010000100.1:0-5056 GCA_035318965.1 Verrucomicrobiia bacterium
CAACCTCTTCGTCACCGGCCGCGACCTCTCGATCCTGCTCCTGGTCGCGCTGGCTCAGATGGTCGTGTTGTCACTGGGGCAGATGAACCTTTCCATCGGCTCGATCGGCGGACTGGTGGCGATCATCGAGTCCGGGCTGATGGTCCGTTATGGCGTCCCCGCGCCGGTCGCGCTGGTGGCCGGTCTCTTGCTCGGCATCGTGTGCGGCGTGGTCAACGGGCTGCTCGTCTACTGGACGAAGATCAACAGCTTCGTGCTGACCCTCGGCACCTCGTATGTCTTCGCAGGCATCAACCTCGGGATCACGCACGCGACGCCCTTCTATCACATCCCCGGCGAGATCAGCTCCTTCGGCCAGGCGCGCATCGGCCCGTTCCCGGTCATGGCGGCGGTCACGATCGCGCTCACGCTTCTGCTCGCCGGGTTCCTGTACCAGGTGGTGCTCGGCCGGCAATTGCTGGCCGTCGGCGGCAACCCGGTGGCGGCACTGCTCTCGGGCCTTCCAATCCGGCGGGCGACCCTTACCGCACACGCCATCTCCGGCTTCCTCGCCGCGGTCGCGGGCACGATGCTGATGGCGCAGCTCGGGCAAGGCCAGCCGACGATCGGCGCGACATGGATACTCCCTTCGTTCGCCGGTCCCATCATCGGGGGCGCGGCCCTTGCTGGTGGAAGCGCTCCGGTCGTCGGCACGGTGCTGGCCATGGTTTTGATCTCTCTGATCGACGACGGGCTGGTACTCGTCAACGCCGATCCTTTCTGGGTCCAGTTCCTCATCGGCGCGCTGATCCTCGGCGCGGTCGTTCTCGGCCGAACGCGCCTCAGCGAGATCAGAGCGTGGCTGAGGATCTCGCCCGACAAGACGCTTCGAGTGGAGAGCAGGCAGTGATCGCCGAGCCGAGTCCCGTCACACCCGAGGTGCGCCTCGAGGTGTCAGGCATCCGTAAGCAGTTCCCGGGCGTGGTGGCGTTGGATAACGTGTCGCTGCGCCTCCGCGCCGGTGAGATCCACGCGCTGCTTGGCGAGAACGGCGCGGGCAAGAGCACGCTGATCAAGATCCTGACGGGCGTTTATCAGCCCGACGAGGGGGAGATCCGGCTCGACGGCGCGCCCGTGCGGTTTGCCACACCGCGATCGGCTCTGGCGGCGGGGATCAGCGTCGTGCACCAGGAGCGCAACCTGATTCCGCAGTTCACGGTGGGGGAAAACATCCTCCTCGAGCGCATCCCGACGCGGGGGCTGCAGGTAGTCGACCATGCCGCAATCAACCGCCTGGCCAGGCCGTGGATCGAGATGGTCGGACTCGAGGCCGCGCCGGCGACGCCGGTGGCGGAGCTGAGCGTCGCGCAGATGCAGCTGGTCGAGATCGCAAAAGCGTTGTCCCTTCAGGCGCGGATCTTGCTGATGGACGAACCCACCGCGGCCATCACGCCCCATGAGGTCGGTTACCTCTTCCGGATTCTTGGCGACCTTCGCCGGCGCAATGTGGCGCTGATCTTCGTGAGCCACAAGCTGGAGGAGGTGTTCGAGCTCTGCGACCGGGTGACGGTGCTGCGGGATGGGCGGAATGCCTCCTCGGACGTCGATGTCAAAACCCTCGATCGAGACCAGCTCGTCATGTACATGATCGGCAGGGCCGAGGTGATCGCGGAGCTGCCGCCCAAACCCGATCCCGGCGCTCCGGTGCTCGAGGTGAAGGGGTTGATGACCGATCCAAGGGACAGCGGGATCTCCCTCGAGCTTCGAAAAGGCGAGGTGTTGGGTCTTTACGGCCTGGTCGGAGCCGGCCGCTCGAGGCTGGCCAAGACGCTGGTCGGTGAGATCAAGATCACCTCTGGCGAGGTGCGGGTGCGTGGCGTGAAGACGCGGATCAATGGCTTCAAGGAGGCCCTCGAGCGGCACCGCATCGGGTACGTGAGCGAGGACCGAAAGCAGGAGGGACTCATCCTTCTCCATTCGGTGCGCGCGAACACATCGATCACGATCTGGCGTCGCCTGCGCGTGTTAGGTCAGTGGATCAGGCGTGTAGCCGAGGACGCGGCGATTCTTCCCTCTCTGCGGCAGCTCGACGTGAAGGCGCATTCCCTCGCGCAACCTGTGGGGACACTTTCGGGCGGGAATCAGCAAAAGGTCAGCATCGCCAAATGGCTCGCTGCCAAGGCCGAGATCCTGATCATCGACGAGCCAACCGTGGGGATCGACATCAAGACCAAGAACGCGCTGCACGAGCTGATCTGGGACCTTGCCGCGAATGGAAAGTCGATCCTGTTGATCTCGAGCGACATGCCCGAGGTGATACGCCTGTCCGACCGGATCCTTGTCATGCGCAACCACGCGATCGTGGGCGAGCTGTCGAACACCCACCAATACGACCAGATGAGCGAATCCATCATGGCGCAGCTGAGCTGAAAGGGGAGTTGGTATGCAGAGCTACGGGATGACGTTGATGCTCAAGGACGACGAGCAGATCGTCGAGCGTTACAAGGACTACCACCGAAGCGCCTGGCCGGAGGTCATCGCCCGCTTGCGAGAGATCGGCATTACCGAGATGCGGATCTATCTTCTCGGCCGCCGGATGTTCATGTACATGGAGGCCGTCGATGGATTCGATCCCGACCGCGATTTCCCAAAGCTGAACGAGGTCACGCGCTACCGCGAGTGGGATGAGCTGATGCGCACCCTCCAGGAGCGGGCGCCAGAAGCCAAACCGGGCGAATGGTGGGCTTCGATGGAAGAGGTCTTCGACCTCAATTGGAAATGAGCGAGAAGCTTCTTCCCCTGCCGCCTTCTCGTCAAACGCTGACCGACAGCGTCTACGAGGCGGTCCAGGAGCTGGTCATGGACCAGCACATCGAGGCGGGCGCGCGGGTGAACATCGACCTGGTCGCACGCCAGCTGAACGTCTCGCCAACGCCCGTGCGTGAGGCCCTCGCCCGGCTCGAGATGGATGGCCTGGTCGTCAAGGAGCCGCTCCGCGGGTATTCGGTCACACCGATGCTCGACGCCAAGACCTTCAACGACCTCTATGACGTTCGCCGGCTGCTCGAACCTTTCGCGGCTCGCTGCGCAGCCGAGCGCCGAGACGAAAAGGTGTTGCGCGCGCTCGATCGGGAGCTCGACGAGATGCGCCGCATGGTGGGCACCAGCGCCGGGCCGGGCGGCAGCACATTCCACGACTACCGCGAATTTGCCTTGCAGGACGCTCGATTTCATGAAGCGATCGCGGGCACGTCTGGAAACAGCTTGCTCAGCGACACGCTGAGAAGGCTGCGCTCGCACCTGCGCCTCTACCGCCTCTATCACCGCTACTACACGGGGGACATCGGGACCGCCACGGTGATCGAGCACGAAAGCATTCTTGCTTCGATTCGGGCGCGCGACGGCAACGGCGCCGAAGCAGCGATGCTCGACCATATCAATCGATCGAGGGAGCGCTCGGAGGGTGCCCGCGTGAGAATCAGGTCGTCGGAGACGGATCAAGGGCGGCGCGCTACTCGTCCGCGGTCCACTCCTCCCCCGAACCAAGCCGGTCACCAGGGCTGAACGCGCGCCACATGAGGCGCAGGGCGCCCATCGCAACTGTCGCCACGATCACTACAGTTCTCATGACGCACATCGTCCCCAGAAGCGTGGGCTGCGTCATCGTGTAGAGCAAACGGAAGATCCCGCCCGACTTGTTGTGGATCAAACAACATCGCGTCAGCGTTTTTGATGGATGTGGAGGAAGCCCGGCTTGGGACCTCAGGCCTGAAGGTCACCCGCATCGGTCTCGGGCTGGCCGGGGTCGGCCGCCCGGCATACCTCGGCGCCGGCCGAGACGATGAGCTCGGCGCAGACCGTTCGGTTGAATTCCTGGAACGCCGCACCCACGAGCTGCTCGATGCGGCCTACAACGCCGGCTTGCGCTACGTGGATGCCGCTCGATCGTACGGTTTGGCGGAACGGTTTCTCGGCACGTGGCTCACCGATCGCGCGCGGCCGCCGGGAGATCCGGCGGTCGGCTCAAAGTGGGGTTACACGTATGTCGGCGGCTGGTCGATGGACGCCAGCGTGAACGAGGTGAAGGACCACTCGGTCGATGCCTTGAGGCGCCAGTACGCCGAAAGCCGGGCCGAGCTCGGAGACCACCTGCTGCTTTACCAGATCCATTCCGCAACCTGGGAAACAGGCGTGCTCGACGACCTCGCCGTCCTCGACGAGCTCGCGCGTCTCAAAGAGCAGGGCCTGGCCATCGGGCTCACCGTCAGCGGCCCGGGCCAATCCGACGTGATCAGGCAATCGCTCGAGATGCGCATGGATGGCGTGCGCGTCTTCCACACCGTACAGGCGACCTGGAACCTGCTGGAACGATCGGCCGGCGAGGCGCTGGGGGAGGCTCACGAGGCGGGCTACGGCGTGATCGTCAAGGAATCCGTCGCGAATGGACGCCTCACCGGTCGCGGTGACCGCGCAACCGGCGTCCTGCAGGAGATCGCGAATAACCGCGGAGTCAACCTTGACGCGGTTGCAATCGCCGCGGCGCTCGCGAACCCGTGGGCGGATGTCGTCCTTTCGGGTGCGATCGCCTCGGACCAGCTCGCAAGCAACCTCGAAGCGCTCTCAGTACAGCTTTCGCCGGCGGACCTTGCAGCCCTGGCGGAGCTCAGCGAGCCGTCGAAAACCTACTGGGCGAGGCGGCAGGCATCGCCCTGGACCTGATCCCTAGGAGGCGCGAGCGAAGAATGAGCCTTCGATCGATTCCGCGATCAGGCCCAGGACTTGCTGCGCGGCATGGTTGGCCCGGTCCCGGATCGGTCCGTCCCTGAACACCATCGCCGACCCACCGTGGAAGCTCATCCTGATCAGCGACGCGGTCGGATGAGCCACGAAGCGAAGCTGCCCCGCGAGCAGGCATCCACGCGCGTCGAGATCCTCGAGCAACCAGAGCGTGCAGAGGAGGGCGCGCGGCGCCGTTATGGGGCGGGCAAGGACAAGCCAGCAGTCCTGCCCTATCGCCGGCACCGCGTCGAGGCCCAGATGGACCGGGTTGGCTCGCCCATCGATGAGCCACTGGCAC
>DATHDR010000101.1:0-6947 GCA_035318965.1 Verrucomicrobiia bacterium
CCTCTTTTCACCGCGGCGATGCGAACCCGCTGGATACGGGTGAACGACTCGTGGCTCAAGTTCGTCCAGCTAAGCGAGCCCGAGTTCCGGAGCCTCATCGAAGCCATCGGCGAGGCACTCGACGGCCAGGTTCTCACGCGCGATGAGCTCATCGCGAAGGTTGGGAAGGGACGTCCGGAGCGCATCCGCGAGGTGATGAAGTCGGGTTGGGGTGGCATTCTCAAACCGGTCGCGCGCAGCGGCCTTCTCTGCTTCGGCCCCTCTCGAGGCCAGAGTGTCACCTTCGTCAGGCCCCAGCAGTGGCTGGGCGCCTGGCGCGAGCTCGATCCAGATCAGGCGCTCATCGAGGTCGGGCGTCGCTACTTCAGAGCCTATGGACCGGCGACCCGGCAAGACTTCGCACGGTGGTGGGGCAACTGGCCTGGGGTTGGCGCCGCCGCCTGGACCGGGTTGGCCGACGAGCTCGTGCCGGTCACCATCGAAGGTAGGAGTGCCGCCCTGTTGGCCTCCGATCTTGACCGGATCCGGAAGCAGCCGGCGACGACATCCGTTCAGCTGTTGCCGGCGTTCGACCCATACGTCATGGGCCACTCCAGCCGCGACCATATCGTCGAAGCGGCCAACCATTCAAAGGTCAGCCGCACAGCGGGCTGGATCTCAGCCGTCGTGCTGGTGGACGGCCGTGTGGCAGGCACCTGGTCGCACGTCGCGGCCAAGGGAACGCTGCGCATCTCTGTCGAGCCTTTCCAGCGTCTCGCTGCGAAAACGAAAGTCGAGATTCAGCGCCGGGCCGAGTCGCTTGCAGAAATGTTAGGCATGGCCAGGACCGAGGTCGGGATCGCCTAGCTCGCCCTCGAAACGCTCTTGACGACCTTGAGGTTCGCTTCGCGCTCGCGGAGGCGGCGCGTCCGCTTCCAACGCTCGGACCACAGCGAACCGCCCCAGAACAACAGGACGAACACCGCCATCAGAGCCTGGAAGCCCGCGACCGTGAGGAACGCAGCCCCGATGCCGTAGCCGCGGCTCCTCAAGCCGACGGCAAGCAGTCCCGCGCCGAAGCCAAGCACCGGGCGGATGGCCCACGAGCCTGGGAGCAGGCGGCGGTCGGCCAGCAGCAGCGCGGCGACGAACCAAGTCGGCCCGCTGTCCAGCTGGAAGAGGTAGTTCCAATGAAACCAATAGATCGGCACCAGGGCGCCGAGAAGAAACGCAACCAGGACCACGAGGCTCACGCGTCGCGCATACATCAACCATGCGACCCCAATCGCAACTGCGAGCAGTGAGGTCGCGAAGACTGGCCCAGGCACGTTGCCGACGTACATCCGGATGGGGTCGATCGGTGCAGACGATGGGCTGAAGAAGTGGTACCAGATATTGATCGGGTCCGCGAATTCCCTGCCGGTGAGAGGGTTGACGTATGCGTACGGTGCGCCTCGTGTGATCAAGGCCACGCATGCGAAGGCGAACAGGCCGGTCTGTGCCCGGATCGCCGGTATGTAGCGTCCCCGCAGCAGTTCGAGGATCACCGCCAGGAGCGCGATCTCGATCGACGTCACGAGGTTCGCGCCCACGCCAACGAGGGCAACTCCAAACACCGCAGCGATCAGCGGGCTCGCCTGCGTGCGCGGAAGGTGCTTGCGCCAAAGCAAGCGCGCCGCGATCTGCCCAGCTGTTCCGACAACGAGCGCGACCGCAAGCATCTCCAGGGCCGGGACCTTGAAGATGATGAGGCCCGCGATCACCGGAGGCGCCAGTGCGATCCCGGTGATCAGGTCATTCGGCAGCGAGGCCGGTTTGAAGGCGGCGCGGTCCAATGCGGCCGCCACTCGAGCCAGCACGCAGGGATTGTATGCAAACGGCCCAAGGCCGGGCCGGGTCGTCGACAACCCGGCTTGGGTGATAATCGGCAGGCTCGTGTCGCTTTCTGGCCGACGTTTTGTCGCGACGCTTGTGGCGCTTTGGGTGATCGCGTTCGCGGCGATGAACGCACTCGCCGATTCGCTTCCACCCTCGACCTGGGTCGGGCTAAAGTCGCTGCCCCGTCAGGGGCGGACCGCGATCTTCGCCCTCGCCGTCGATCCCTCGAACAGCCAGCTGCTGATCGCGGGCAATTCCGAAGGATCGCTGCTCAGGAGCGCAGACGGAGGCTCGACGTGGACATCCGTGCACGCCGGCAAGGCAGCTCTGACGACAATCGTCTTCAGCCCGTTCAACTCCGGGTTTGTGCTGGCCGGCACGCGTGGCTCCGGCGGGCTTGTGAGCCGCGATGGAGGCGTGACGTGGTCCGTCGCCGCCGGCCTCGAGGGAAGGCAGGTCCGTGTTTTCAGCTTTTCCCTCACGATCGTTGCGGCCGGAACAGACAAGGGTGTTTACATCAGCCAGGACGGAAGCTCCTGGCAGCAGTCCGGGCTCGCCAACCGAAGCATCGATGCGCTGGCGGTGACCGCCATCCACGCCCCCGTCAGCATCGTCGCGGGCTCTGACGGACCGCAATCGGCAGGGACGGTGCCGATGTTTCAGAGCTCTGATGGCGGACTCAACTGGTCCGTTCTCACTCCAGCGGTGAGCGGCACATACATCGTCAAGCTGGCCGCGGGCCCGCTGCCACCGGTCGGTGACACGCGACCGGTGATCGCCGGCACGAATGCGGGACTCTTTGCGTCCACCGACAACGGCTCTTCATTCGTCGCACTCAGCGGCGGCAGCGCGCTGCCTTCGACGGACTACACCCAGATCGCGTTCATCACGGATCACCACGATCGCTTCTACGCGGCTAGTGACGGTGGTGGATCCGGGGGTGGCGGGCTGTGGCGCACAAACGACGGCGGCCAGACGTTCGGCTCGCTCGTACCACCGATGCGATCGATCACGGCTCTCGCCGTCTCGAATGACGAGTCGCCATTCCTGTACGTGGCCACCTTCCGGCCGTCGGACCATGTCGCCGCACTGTGGGTTTATCGCGACACCGGAGGGACGCCGCAGGGCCCCGCCGGCTCGCCGACGGTCGCGAGCGGAGGCCGGACTTCGTCAAGATCTCCGGGGTCCAGCGTGTTCGACATCCTCACGTGGTCGCAGACGCCTTACATCGGGCTCGGACTCGGCGCGCTCGCGGTAGTGCTTCTAGCCCTTATTGCCAACACACGCAGCCGCCGGCGTTGACGAATTAGACTCCCACGAGTTGACCACTCCTCACGAGCGCCTGCGAGAGCTCGGGTTGAAGCTCCCCTCACCGCCGGCGGCTGCTGCCTCATACGTGCCGACGCGACTGGTTCCAATCGGTGATGGCCGCGCGATGCTTTACGTGGCGGGCCAGGTCTCAGTCGAAGACGGCAAGCGGCTCACCGGTCGGTGTCCCGATGAGGTGACCGTTGAAGAGGCGCAGGCACGCGCGCGGATCTGCGCGCTCAATGTGCTGGCGCAGATCGATGCGGCTGCTGGCCTGGACAACGTCGAACAGCTGGCGCAGGTGATCGGCTTTGTCCTGTCGGCCGATGGGTTCGGCGAACAGCCAAAGGTGATCAACGGCGCCTCCGACCTCCTCGAGGAAGTACTCGGAGAAGCCGGCCGTCACACCAGGGCGGCCCTCGGCACGAACGCGCTTCCCTTCTCAGTGACGGTCGAGATCGCAGCGGTGGCTGTTGTCCGAACCCGCTGAAACCAAGCCCGCGGTGCGCCGGCCGCGGGTGATCCTCGTCGGCAGCATCCTGTACCTCGCCCTGATCTTCGGCGTGATGCTCTGGCGTGGAGTCTCGATCGAGCCCGAATGGGTTGTGCTAGCGCTTCTCGTGATCGCGATCGCCCTGGGCCGAGGCCGCACCTTCATCGCCGACTGGGGCCCGTTTCTGATCCTGTTCTTCGGCTACGAGGCGATGCGAGGCTTTGCCGCGAAGACCGGATTCGCCCCTCACGACCTTTCAGGCATGGAGCGTGCGGTTTTTGGCGGCACCTTGCCGACACTCACTCTGCAGCACGCCTTCTACAGGCCGGACGCGGTCAGCCTTCAGGACGTTGTCGCGATGTTCTTCTACTTCATGCACTTCCCGCTGCCCATCGTGGTTGGCTTTGTTTTCTGGCTGCGCAGCCGGGAGCACTACCGCCGGTTCATCGGCGCTTTGCTTTTCATGGCGCTGCTTTCGTTCATCACCTATCTCTTCTGGCCGTCAGCGCCTCCCTGGTACCAGTTCAAGGAAGGAGTCGTGCCCGATGACGTCGCGGTCCACAAGATCCTGAACGAGACAGTGGACAAATTCTGGGGAGCCAGCTACGTCGTGACGCCGCTTTACAGCCACCTCAATCCAAACCAGTTCGCCGCCTTCCCGTCACTCCACGCCGCCTTCCCGGCCCTGGCCGCGGTCTATGCGTGGTCGAGGTATCGCCCCCTCGCGATCGGTCTGATCCTTTGGACGGCGGCGGTGCTGGTGTCAATCGTTTACCTCGGAGAGCACTACGTCATCGACGCGCTGGACGGGTTCCTCTACGTGGCGGTGGCCGCGGCCACGGTCGAAGCTTTCACCCGCTGGCGCGGCCGCCGTACTGCGGCGCCGCAGACGCCGTCTACGCCTGCCAGACCTTCCGCATGATCGTGCGCGCGAGCTTCTCTGGATCGTGGTGCGAAGGAAGCCTCACGTTGACCACGTCGGCGGCGATGAACCGAACATCGGGATGCCGGGTCATATCGGTCGGCTTGAAGATGACCTGCGACTGACCTCCGGTCGGAGCGTGGGCGAGGTTGGAGTTGACGAGAACGAAATCGAACAGGTTGGCCCCGGAGTGTTCGTGGATCACCCTCAGGTAGTCGTCGACCGTGTACCCCTCTGTCTCGCCTCTCTGCGCGGCCAGGTTGCAGATGTAGACCTTCAAAGCGGGTGATGCCTTGATCGCCTCGACCATGCCCTCGACCAGGAGGTTGGGCAGGATTGAGGTGTAGAGCGAACCCGGCCCGATGATGATGAGCTCGGCGTTCAGGATGGCCTGCGCCGCCTCGGGGTTGACCTGTGAGCCATCCGGCTTGAGAAAGACGTGGTTGATCGGCGCATTCTGCTGCGGGATCTTCGACTCGCCTTCGACCATGCCGCCGTTGATGGACGCGACCAGCGTCACGTCCTGAAGCGTCGAGGGAAGGATCGTGCCCTTCACGGCGAGGACCTTGCCCGATTCGCGCAGCGCGTGCTCGAAGTTCCCAGTGACGTCGGCCATGGCCATGATGAAGAGGTTTCCGAACGAGTGGCCGTTCAGCGAGCCTTCCTTGAAACGGTGATCGAAGAGCTGTTTCATGAGCGGTTCGGCGTCGGCGAGCGCGATGAGGCACTGGCGGAAATCTCCTGGCGGCAGGATTCGATACTCGTCACGCAGCCTTCCTGAGGAACCGCCGTCGTCCGCCACGGTGACGATCGCCGAAAGGTTGGATGTGTACGTCTTCAGGCCGCGCAGCAGCGAGCTCAACCCGGTGCCGCCGCCGATGGCAACGATGCGAGGACCGCGGCCGCGCAGGCGGAACGCGTGGATGATCTCGACGATGCTGCTCGTGCTGTTGCCGGGCAGGAAAGGGCCCAGCACAGACTGCGTGAGCTTCAAGTAGCTGAACAGCAGCAGGCCGACGCCGAAGATTCCAAAGATCGTCGCGCGCGCCCAGTAGGGCAGGAACTGAAGCGTGATGTAGTAGAACTCGTGCGGCAGCGGCGTCGCCTGGTATAGCTCTTTCAAAGCGTAGGCGACACCAAGCACGAGAACGAGCTCGGCTGCCATGAGCAGCAGAAGCCAACGCTTGATCTGAAGACCAGGCGTGAGCCATCGCAGCCAGCGCGCGGTTGATTGAAGCCTTGTGGCCATCTACCCCGAGTGCAACAACGGTTTCAAAACGTGCAAGGTTACTTTGGTACTACGCTTGCTTTCAGTATGGGGACTTTGCGTCGGCTGAGGCGTCTGGCCCGGTTTACGGCCTTCGGCCTGGTCGTTGCGGCGGTCGCGACTGAGCTCGCCAAACCGGAATCCGAGCGGACCTGGGAGGGGCGGGTGTTCGGCCTCGTCCCATACGATTTCCGGCCTCCCACCTGGCAGCGCATCCGAGATGCGTACTGGAACGCGGGCTCCGACCGCCTGTTCAGCGACCGCGTTTTCGGCGTCGGTTGGGCCGTGAACCTCTACCGCGCGAAAACCCTCCTGGAGGGTGCCTTCGATCGCCTCATGGGCACCCGTGAGGCTCTTTCGATCAGGATGACGGTCCGGTCAGAAGGATCGACCAAGAAACCCGACGTCGTCATCACCAGGGAGTAGTGGCCAGGCGGCCCAGGATTGCCAGGCAGGGCATCGTCTGGCGGCAACCTCTGCTTGCCAGGCGACGCCGCGGAGACTCCGAAAAGAGGCCGATAGAATAGGCGGCCCGTATCAGTTCGCTTGGGGAGTGGCGCAACGGTAGCGCAGCTGACTCTGGATCAGAAGGTTGAAGGTTCGAATCCTTCCTCCCCAGCCACCGCAGGTCTATACCCCAGCCACCGCAGCGGGTTCGAATTCATGGCGATCGAGGTGCTCACGGTGCGCGAACGGGAGGTGCTTCAGTTGATGGCACAAGGCCGCACAAACTCGGCGATCGGATCCTGGTTGCACCTCAGTGCCAAGACGGTCGAAGCGCGCATACGCAACATCTTCATGAAGCTCCAGTTGGAGCCGGCCGAAGACGACCATCGGCGTGTCTGGCTGTGCTTACCTCTCAAAGTGACGAGAGGCGTCGGCGAGGCTGGCGAACGACGGCAGCTGTTCGCCGAACTCCCGAGCGACGTCCAGGGGCTTCTTGCTCAACTCTCGCGCCGCGATGATTGAACAACATGCGATCAGTCACTCACCGTCTTTTCTCGTTGAGAAAACGCAGCACGTCCTTGGCATCGGATTTCAAGCTAGCGGTGTCTCGCCGAGCCAGCGGCCGGAACTCTTTCACGTGCACCTCGCCTGAT